>NZ_JAAAYH010000050.1:0-33606 GCF_018035285.1 Streptomyces sp. MK37H
AATCTCGGGGTCGTGCACAGGCCCCGGCGGGGTTTTGTGATGCCGGGCAGCATGGTTCACGAGCGGCACGGCAGAGCCGCGAAGTGATGGGGGAGGCGTAGCCGGTGAACGAGAGCTGGGTGACCGTGGTGGGGAATGCCGCGACGCGGCCGGACTTCTGGGAGACGGCGGCGGGTGTCGCGGTGGCCCGGTTCCGGCTGGCGGTGACGGTGCGCCGCTGGGACCGGGGGCGGGACGCGTGGGCGGACGCGTACACGAGTTTCTACACGGTCTGGGCGTGGCGGTCGCTCGCCGCGAATGTCGCCGGGTCGGTATCGCTCGGTGAACCCCTCGTCGTCCATGGGACGTTGCGGGTGCGGGAGCGCGAATGGGACCGGGAGCGAGAGCGAGATAGGGACCGGCCGCTTCAGGGAGACCGGGCGTTTCAGGGAGACCGGCCGCTTCAGGGAGAAGGGGGAGGTGCGGCCGCGCCTCCGGCCCCGGGTGGGGATTCCGGTGGCGGGGCGCATCAGCCCAGGCGCTGGGTCACCGCGGAGATCGACGCGGTTGCGGTCGGACACGATCTCACGCGGGGTACATCCGCATTTCGCCGGGTTTCACAGGCCAAACCGCTTCTAAACACACCGATCGGGGCAACTTCTCCGTGAGCGGCCGCGACCACGGGAGATTTGTCGATAATCCCAGGTCATATGGGATCTGGGGATTAGGTAACGATTCCGATTCGGATCGGTTGGGTCTAGGTATTCCCGGGGAACGTGCGGTTCCTTTCTCCCTAGTATCCCTGCGTGCCCAACGGGGGTTCCTGAGTTTTGAGTTCGCTGGCGAGGCGCACCAACTGACTGGCGCTCGCCCGGAGGGGAAACCATGATTTCTGTAAGGAGGCGGGGCGCTGCCCGCCTTGCGGCCGCCGTTCTGGCGTCCGGCCTGGTCGCGGCGGGCGCGATAGTCACCGCCGGCACCGCCGCCGCCGATGACGCGCCCCCGAGTCGGGGCGGCGCGACCGCCACGCTGGGCGGTCTCAAGACGTTCGACAAGGCCATCATCCACGACAACGGCAAGGACCAGCAGGTCGGCGCCGGTCTCTTCGAGATGTCGGTCGACAATGGCGGTTCCATCCAGACGTACTGCATTGATCTGCACAACCCGACGCAGAGCAAGGCGAAGTACGAGGAGAAGTCCTGGGCCGAGACGTCCCTGGCGAACAACCCCAACGCGGGCAAGATCAACTGGGTTCTGCAGAACTCCTACCCGCAGGTGAACGACCTCGGCGCGCTGGCGAAGACGGCGGGCATCGACGGTGCCCTCACCGAGAAGACCGCCGCCGCGGGGACGCAGGTCGCCATCTGGCGCTTCTCCGACAACGCGAAGGTGGACGCGGCCGACCCGCAGGCCGAGAAGCTGGCCGACTACCTGGAGAAGAGCGCGCAGAACCTCCAGGAGCCCAAGGCGTCGCTGAGCCTGGACCCGCCGGCCGTCTCCGGCAAGGCCGGTGAGCGGCTCGGCCCGGTCAAGGTCCACACCAACGCCGACAGCGTCACCCTGGCCCCGGGCACCGAGTCCGCGGGCGGCGGCGTCAAGCTCGTCGACAAGAGCGGCAAGACCATCACCAGCGCCGCCGACGGCGGCGAGGTGTACTTCGACGTGCCGGAGGGCGCGGCGGACGGCTCCGCCACGCTGACCGCCCAGGCCGCCACCAAGGTTCCGGTGGGCCGCGCGTTCGCCAGCGCCACCAAGAGCCAGACCCAGATCCTGGCCGGCTCCAGCGAGAGCACCGTCTCCGCCACCGCCACCGCGAACTGGGCGAAGAAGGGCGCGGTCCCGGCGGTCTCCGCCGAGAAGGACTGCGCCAAGGGCGGCGTGGACATCACGGCCACCAACAAGGGCGACGAGGCGTTCACCTTCGAGCTGCTGGGCCAGAAGTACACCGTCGAGGCGGGTCAGTCGAAGACCGTCACCGCCCCGGTGAAGGAGGACCAGAGCTACAAGTTCACCATCTCCGGTCCGAACGGCTTCGAGAAGACCTTCTCCGGCGTTCTCGACTGCAAGACCTCCAGCAGCGGCGGCAGCAGCGACACCCCCTCCTCGCAGCCGAGCCCCGCGTCGGCAGGCGGCAGCACCGGTGGTGACACCTCCGGTGGCGACCTCGCCGAGACCGGTAGCAGCAGCAACACCCCGATGATCGCGGGCATCGCCGTGGCGCTGGTCGTGGTCGGTGGCGGCGCGATCTTCTTCGTCCGCAAGAAGAAGGCGACCGCGGGCGAGTGAACGCCAGGGCGGCGACGCCAGGGCAGCAGTGATCGCTGAGTGAAGCGACGGTCACCGGATGTGGTGATCATCGAAGAACGCGGTGGTGGAGGGCCGGAGCCTCATGGAGGCTCCGGCCCTTCGTGCCACCGGGGGACGGCGAATGCGGGACCCATGCCGCACGCCGGACCAAACGGGTTTCCGCCTCGGGCGGGCTGTACGGCAAGATGGCTGTATCTACCCTCACGCGGTGGAGCCGCCACGGATACGGACCCCGCGGCGGAGCCGCACCTCGATACCTACCAGATTGCCGGACGGTTTCTCTTGGCTGAGTTCATCTACACCATGCGCAAGACGCGCAAGGCGCACGGCGACAAGGTGATCCTCGACGATGTCACGCTGAGCTTTCTGCCCGGCGCGAAAATCGGTGTCGTGGGCCCCAACGGCGCCGGTAAGTCGACGGTGCTGAAGATCATGGCCGGCCTGGAGCAGCCGTCCAATGGTGACGCCTTCCTCTCACCCGGCTACAGCGTCGGCATCCTGCTCCAGGAGCCCCCACTGGACGAGTCCAAGACCGTGCTGGAGAACGTCCAGGACGGCGTGGCGGTCACCAAGGGCAAGCTGGACCGCTTCAACGAGATCGCCGAGCAGATGGCGACCGACTACAGCGACGAGCTGCTGGAGGAGATGGGCAAGCTCCAGGAGGACCTGGACCACTCAGGCGCCTGGGACCTGGACGCCCAGCTCGAGCAGGCCATGGACGCCCTCGGCTGCCCGCCCGGCGACTGGCCGGTCACCACGCTCTCCGGTGGTGAGAAGCGCCGCGTCGCGCTCTGCAAGCTGCTGCTGGAGGCCCCCGACCTGCTGCTGCTGGACGAGCCCACCAACCACCTCGACGCCGAGTCCGTCAACTGGCTGGAGCAGCACCTCGCCAAGTACGCGGGCACCGTCGTGGCCATCACCCACGACCGGTACTTCCTGGACAACGTCGCCGAGTGGATCCTGGAGCTCGACCGCGGCCGCGCCATCGGCTACGAGGGCAACTACTCCACCTACCTGGAGAAGAAGCAGGCCCGTCTGAAGGTCGAGGGCCAGAAGGACGCCAAGCGCGCCAAGCGCCTCAAGGAGGAGCTGGACTGGGTCCGCTCCAACGCCAAGGGCCGCCAGGCCAAGTCCCGGGCCCGGCTGACCCGTTACGAGGAGATGGCCGCCGAGGCCGAGAAGACCCGGAAGCTGGACTTCGAGGAGATCCAGATCCCGCCGGGCCCGCGTCTGGGCAATGTCGTGGTCGAGGTGGAGAACCTCTCCAAGGCGTTCGGCGAGAAGGTCCTGATCGACGACCTCTCCTTCACCCTCCCGCGGAACGGCATCGTCGGCGTCATCGGCCCCAACGGCGCCGGTAAGACCACGCTCTTCAAGATGATCCAGGGCCTGGAGACCGCCGACACGGGCAGCATCAAGGTCGGCGAGACCGTCAAGATCTCCTACGTCGACCAGAGCCGCGCCAACATCGACCCCAAGAAGACCTTGTGGGCGGTCGTCTCCGACGAGCTCGACTACATCAACGTCGGCCAGGTCGAGATGCCCTCCCGCGCCTATGTCTCCGCCTTCGGCTTCAAGGGCCCGGACCAGCAGAAGCCGGCCGGGGTGCTCTCGGGCGGTGAGCGCAACCGCCTCAACCTCGCGCTCACCCTCAAGCAGGGCGGCAATCTGCTGCTCCTCGACGAGCCCACCAACGACCTCGACGTGGAGACCCTCTCCTCGCTGGAGAACGCGCTGCTCGACTTCCCCGGCTGCGCCGTGGTCGTCTCCCACGACCGCTGGTTCCTCGACCGCGTCGCCACCCACATCCTGGCGTACGAGGGCGACTCCAAGTGGTTCTGGTTCGAGGGCAACTTCGAGTCGTACGAGAAGAACAAGGTCGAGCGGCTCGGCCCGGACGCGGCCCGTCCGCACCGCGCCACCTACAAGAAGCTGACCCGGGGCTGAGGGGATGGCACGCCATATCTACCCCTGTCCCCTGCGCTGGTCCGACATGGACGCGTTCGGCCACGTCAACAACGTGACCTTCCTCCGCTATCTGGAGGAGGCCCGGGTCGACTTCATGTGGCGGCTGGCGCCGGGGAACGGGAGCGACGCGTTCACCGGCGGCGTGGTCGTTTCCCGGCACGAGATCGACTATCTGAAGCCCCTGGTCCACCGGCACCGGCCGGTGACGATCGAGACCTGGGTGACGGAGATCAAGGCCGCGTATCTCACCCTGCGCTATGAGATCAAGGACGAGGACGCCCTGTATGTGCGTGCCGCCACCCGCATCGTGCCCTACGACCTCGACCAGGGCCGCCCGCGCCGGGTCACCCCCGAAGAGGAGAAGTTCCTGACCGAGTACCTGGAGCCGGACCCGGTGAAGAAGGGCGCCGCCAAGAAGGCGTCCAAGGCGTCCACGGAGCCCGCCGGATCCGCCGATGGCGCCGAACGGGCGGAGGGGGCCGTCTCGGTATGACGGCCCCCAGCCAGGAGCTCCACTTCGCCGACGCCGGGGAGGCGGCCGATCTCGCCGCCTTCCTGGCCCGGCTGATCCACTACGACCGGGCGGCGGCGGTGCGGCTGCAGGCGGGCGGCGGTGTGCTCGCCGTCTTCGGCCGGCCGCCGTCCTTCGAGGTCCTCGCGATCCGTACGGCGCGGCTCGAGGCGATCGTCAGCACCGAGGCCGCACCGGACACGCCGCACATGTCGGCCGGGGCGGGCGCGCTGGATACGACCGTCTCGGCGGGCGAGTTCGCGGACGCGCTGGACACGGCGCGGGCCGCGCGGACCGCCGATGGGCCCGAGGGCCGTGACCGGGGTGGCCGGGGCCTGGTGGTCACCGTGCCGCAGGCCGTCACCGGCCCGCCGTGGGCCGGGGTGCTGCCGCCGCGCGGCGGCTGGCGCCGGGTGAACGGGCTGCCGGGCGTGAACGAGGTGCGCGGGGCGGTCGCCGCCGCCGTCGCCGAGTTCAGGGCCCGTGACGCGGCGCTCCCCGAGGAGCGCCGTACGCGCGCCGAGCGTGATCGCATCGGCCATGAGATCTGGTCCCGCACGCTCGGCGACACCGGGCTTCCGCTGCGCGCCGTGCACGCCGCGCAGTCGCTGGGCTTCCTGCACCCGGTCCGGGCGGCGGCACCGGCCGCCACCGCCCACGGGAGCGGTGTGGCCACCGCCGCGCCCGAGCCCCTGGCGCTGCTCGCCGCGGGCGGCTGGCTGCGGCTGCGCACGCCGTACGGTTCGATCGCGGTGCGTACGTCGGGGCTGGCCGGCGGCCTGTCCGGGCTGTCCGTCTCGCCCGCCTGAGCCTGCCGGGCTCAGCCCTCCGGGGCAGACCCCCAGGTCGGCCCGGAGGGTCAGCCCTCCGTGTTGATCATGGAGGCGGCGGCGTAGGTGAGGTAGTGCCACAGCTGGCGCTCGAGCTCCGGGGCCAGCTCCAGCTCGTCCACCGCTTCGCGCATATGGCGCAGCCAGGCGTCATGGGCGGCGCGGTTCACGGTGAACGGGGCGTGGCGCATGCGGAGCCGGGGGTGGCCGCGGTTGTCGCTGTAGGTGCGGGGGCCGCCCCAGTACTGCATCAGGAAAAGTGCGAGTCGCTCCTCGGCAGGTCCCAGGTCCTCCTCGGGGTACATCGGCCGGAGCAGCGGGTCCTCCGCGACCCCCTGGTAGAAGCGGTGGACCAGACGCCGGAAGGTCTGCTCGCCGCCGACCTGCTCGTAGAAGGTCTGCTCCTGAAGTGTGCCTCGCGGAATCTCTTTCACGCCTCCATGCTCTCAGACGCCCCCGTCTGGAAAAGGGGGCGTGGGTCGCGGCCGGAGGCCGGGCGCAGGAGAGTGGAGTCATGGGCAGCACGGGCGGGAGCACGCGCAGTGCGCCGGACGCCGCGGAGCGTGTGGCGCGGCGGAAGCCTGCGGGCCGGGAGGCCGATGGGTACGCCGAGGAGGCCGCGGCGCTGCGGACCGGGCTGGTCCGGGAGATCGTGGCGGGCGGCGGGCTCACCGACCCCGCCTGGCGGGCGGCCTTCGAGGAGGTGCCGCGCCATCTCTTCGTGCCCTACTACTACGAGGCGGGGGACGCGGCCGCGGCGGCCGCACCGCCGGGCACCAGGACAACACGGGCAGGAGAGGTGGGCGCGGAGCACGGGACGGTCGGCTACACCCGGCTGTGGCGCGACGACCCCCATCCGCTGCGCCGGGCCCGCTGGCTGGCCGGCGCCTACGCGGACGCCCCGCTCGCCACGCGGGTGCGCGACGGTGAGCTGATCACCTCCAGCAGCCAGCCGTCGCTGATGGCGCGGATGCTCCAGGCGCTCCAGGTGCGGGACGGGGACCGGGTGCTGGAGATCGGCGCGGGCACCGGCTACAACGCCGCGCTGCTGGCCCATCGGCTCGGCGACGCCCACGTCACCACCCTCGACCTCGACCCGGAGATCACCGAGGCCGCCCGCAACCATCTGGCCGCGGCCGGATTCCGCCCCGCGGTCGTCACCGGCGACGGGGCGCGCGGCTGCCCGCTGCACGCTCCCTACGACCGGATCATCGCCACCTGCGCCGTGGCGTCCATCCCGTCCGCATGGCTCGGTCAGTGCCGGCCGGACGCGCTGATCCTGACGCCGCTCGCGACCGGGCTGATCGCCCTGAGAGTCGCCGACGCCCGCCATGCCGAGGGGCACTTCCTGGCCATCCCCGCGTACTTCGTCCCGCTGCGCGGCAGCGGTCCGCCGCCTCAGGTGCCCACCCACGGGCTGCCGTCCCGGCCGCTGCTGGACGACTCCTTCCGCTTCCTGCTGAACGTGGCCGCGGGCCATCTGGAGCCGGTCGAGGCCCTCGCACTGTGGGAGCACGAGGGCAGGCCGGGGCGGGAGCGCTACGGGGTGACGGTGCGGGGCGAGCGCCAATGGGCCTGGCTGGACGACCCGGAGGGCGCCTACGGCTGGCCGCTGGGCCCTCCCGGCCGTCTCGAGCCCTTCCGGGCTCTCAGCCCCGGCGCACCGTGATCGTCGTCCAGGCGCCGACGTGGACGCGGTCGCCGTCCCGGAGCGGGACCGGCACGAACGGCTGGATCGGCTCCTCGCCGCCGTTGATCGTGGTCCCGTTGGTCGAGTCCTGGTCGACGACCGCCCAGACGCCGTCGGGCTGCTGGACGAGGAGCGCGTGCTGGTGCGAGACGCCCGGGTCCTCGGGCGGCCGCCCGAGGTCGATGTCGGGGGCCTCACCGGTGCTGTGGCGGCGCCGGCCGATGGTGATCTGGTGGCCGTTGAGCGGCAGCTGCTGCTCGGGGGAGTAGGCCGGGAGGTTCAGCCCGGCGGCCTCCGGGCCGCTGCGGTTCATCATCGCCATGAAGTACTCACGGTCCGTGGCGACGACGGCTATCCAGTTGCCGGGCGCCTGCGCCGGGGCCCCGCCCTGGCCGAACTGGGCGCCGCCGGGGTGCTGCTGCTGCGGGGCGCCGGGGTGCTGCTGCTGCGGCGGCTGGTGCCCCGGCCCCTGCTGCTGGGGCGGCGGGGCGTACCCCTCGTTCCCGTACGGCTGGGCCGGGGGCGCCGGGGCCTGGGGATAGCCGTAGCCGTACTGCGGGGCCTGGGGCGCGCCGTGGCCCGGGGCGCCCTGCTGCGGGGCGCCGTGCGGGGGCGTGCCCTGGTGCGGCGGGCCCCCCTGCGGCGGCGGAAGCGTCCAGTCGCTGTCGCCGCCGAAGCCGGAGGGCTGACCGCCGCCCTGCGTCGGGTGCGGGCCCTGCGGCCCCCCGGGCCCGGGCTGCGGCGGCCCCGGCTGCTGCGGCGGTCCCGGTTGCTGAGGCGGCGCGTAACCGCCCTGCGGCGGGCCGTACGGAGACGGGGTGTGGGTCTGGAAGTTGAAGCGGCACTCCTCACAGAACGGGGCCTGCGCCTCACGCGGCGTACGGCACTGCGGGCACAGCTCCTGCTGCTGTGCCGGATAGCCGTAGCCGCCCGCGCCGCCGGGCGGCGGTGGGCCGCCCGGCCCCGGACTCCCGTAGCCACCCGGTGGCACGGGAACACCGGGGCCGTTCGGCGTGGGCGGAGGTGGCGGGACGGCGCCGGAGGGCATGGGTGTCCCCGACATCCGGTGCCCACACACCTCGCACCAGTCGTCGGCCGCCGATTGGTGGCCGTTGGGACAGGTCGGCATGTCGGATCCCCCTCTGTGGCGTTCTTGGCGTTTCTGCCGAGAAGAGCTACGTGAGTGCTGGTTATGTGCTACTTCTTGACGCGAACTGTCTTGGTGGAGCGCGTTTCGAGTGTCATCTCGTCCGCCTCCGCGACCTTCGCCTTCAGTCGCACAGTACCTGCCGCCACATCGAGCACGTCCACCACCTTCGCAAGCAGTTTCGCCGTGTCTTCGTTCCCCGATGCGGCCGCCAGCTGTACGGCACGCCCCAGCTTCGCGGTCGCTTGTTCGGCATCGCCGGACTTGCGGGCATTCATGCCCTGTTTGATGGCCCGTGCCAGTTCGGCCTGGCCCGTATAGTGCGCCACCTGCGGATTCATCGCGGTGGAGACGACCAGATCATCGGTCCACACCGCGCGCACCAGCCCCTGCGCCAGGGGACTGGGCGGGCTGCCGACCCCGTTGGGCACCGGCTGGACCAGGGAAATCCTGGCGGCGAGCATCTCCTGGCCGATCTCGGCCGCCGGAACCCTCACACAGAGGTGGTAGTCGCGGGACTCATCGCCCCAGGAACCGGTGGGGTAGTCGCCCGCGCGCGGACCGGCCTCGACGCGCCGGGCGGTCAGATCCTCCACCGTCGGTGCGACCTGTTTCACATACGCCACCTCGGCGCCCTTCGGGGTCCACAGCCGGAGGCTGACGTCGGCGATCTCCTTGCCCATCGCCGTCTCCATCATCCGCGTGAAGTCCGCGGCGAGCCCGGCGGGATCGGCCACGATGTCCGCCGTTCCGAGCAGGGCGGCGGCGATCCCGGTGACCTCCTCGACCTCCCAGTCCGTGCCCACCCCGCGGGCGTCACAGGTGAAGCGGCCCGCGCAGGCGTCGAGCACGGCCCGCAGCCGCTGCGGCTCCTCGTGCTCGTTCCGTCCGTCGGTGAGCAGGATGCCGTGCCGTATCGCGGCGTCGGTGGAGTCGAACAGCAGGTCGGCCTGGAGCAGCCAGGTGCCGATCGCGGTGCCGCCGCCCGGACTCAGGCTCCGCAGCGCCTCCTTGGCCCGGGCGCGGGTGAGCGGATCGGCGATGGCCAACTGCCCGTTGCCGGGGAAGACCTCGACCGCCTTGTGGGTGCCCGCCACCACGGAGAAGGCCACGCCGTCGCGCACCGTGTCGATCGCGGCGGCGGTCGCATCCCGTGCGTGGCGCATCTTCGTCGGCGGATAGTCCATCGAGCCGGAGCAGTCCACCATGATCACCACAGCCGCGCGGGGGGAGCCGCCGCCCCGGCCGGACGCGCTGTCGTACGCGCCGGGAGCGTCCTCGTACCCACCATGGGCGGGGGCGGGGATCGGCGGCCCTGCCGTGGCCCCGCCGCCGGCCGAGGTGACGGTGATGATCGCGTTCACCTCGCGGCCTCCCTCGGGGAGGTACTCGTTCTGGTAGACCTCCACCGAGAACCGCGGCGCATCGGGCGTGGAGAAGTGGGCCATGTCATCCGCTCCTTGGCGACCGTCAGGCGGATCCTGCCCGGCCCGGGGCAGCGGGGAACGGCACGACCGCCACTGTTACGTTGTCGTGGCCCCCGCCGTCCAGGGCGTGGCCGACCAGGACCTGCGCGCTGTTCAGCGGCCGGGAACGGGCGTCCAGCGGCACCGCGCGGGCCATCTGCTCCGCCGATTCGGCGTAGTTCCACAGCCCGTCGGTGCACACCACCACGACGCCCGGCCGGTCCGGCTTGTACGAGGCGGTGTGGGGCTCCAGCTCATAGGCGTCCGCCCCGAGCCAGCCGGTGATGGCGTGGGCGCGCTCGTCCGCGTACGCCTCCGCCTCCGACATCAGCCCCGCGGCCACCATCTGGGCCGCCCAGGAGTCGTCCTCGGTGAGCCGCGCGGGCGGGGCCGTACGGTCGTCGGGGACCCAGTAGGCGCGGCTGTCCCCGATCCAGCCGATGGTGAGGATGTCGCTGGTGACGACGGCGCTGACGATGGTGCACGCCGGTGCGTTCTGATGGCGCTGCCCCTCGTGGTGGGGAGCGGCCGCGCCGGTGTCCAGGGCCAGGGAGTTGACCGCGTCGGCGGCGGCGATGATCGCCTCGTTCATGGCCTGCTGGGGGTGGGCGCCGCGGGGCAGCGAGGCCCGCAGCGCCTGACTCGCGGAGTGGGCCGCGGCGGCCGAGGCGTCGTCGGGGCGGGTGGCCGAGGAGACTCCGTCGCACACCACGGCGACCATGACCGGTGAGCCGTCGGGCAGCGCGGCGGTGGACACCGAGAACGCGTCCTCGTTGCGGTGGTGGCGCAGCCCCCGGTCACTGGCCGCCGCGACTCCCTCCAACTCACTCTCCATATGGTCGCGTGTCCGTGCCTGGGCGTGTCCGCAGCGCTCGCAGTATCCGTCCTGGTCGATGGTGCCCTCCTGGCACGCGGCGCACCGGGGGCGGTGCTCGCCGCCGGGCAGCCGGGGGTCCGCCGCGGTGCCGGTCCCGCTGCCCGTGCTGCTCGCCGCGCTGGTGTGCGTACTCGCGTTGGTCTCCGGGTGGATGCCGGACTCGACGGGTGTCCCGGGCGCGCCGAGCGCCGCCGCGGCCCGCGGGTCGGCCACCTGGCCGTACCCGCCGGAGGTCGGGGCGGCCAGCTCGTAGTCGTCCGGCTCCGGCCCCGGGTGGGTGGACCGCGCCGCCCCGTTCACCCGCGGCGGCGCCGGCAGGTCGCCGTGCGCCTCCGGCCGGCCGGCGATCGCCTCCGCCGACAGTGCGGCCTCCGCCGCCAGCGCGGCCGCCACCGTCAGATCGGCACCGCACTGATCGCAGTATCTGTCCCCCGCCTGCGGCGGCTCATCACAGGCCGGGCAGGCTGACAGCTGGGGCGGCTGCGGCATCTGCGACATCGATCACACCCACGTCCTGGGGCGGAAACGGTTGGCCCGCTCCACCAGTTCGATCCTCTCCTCGCCTCGCTGGGCGAGTCTGGCGAGTACACGGTACGAGCGCTCCAATCCGAAGCGCAGCCCGCGCTCGTCCAGGCTGCTGCCGAGCAGAGGCGGCCGGTTGTGTCCTGGGGGCGCCCCGCTGCTGCCGGACAGTACCCAATCCAGGGCGCTGCCCAGGACCTCCGTACGCAGCTGCTCGCGCCGCACCGCGTCCAGACCGAACTCGCCCAGCCGCTCGACCTGGACCGCCGAGGCCGTCAGATCGCTCAGCAGGGCGTCGTACGGGGCGCGCTGGCGCAGCCGGGCCCGTACGGCGGCGACCCGCGCCGCCGTGTAGTGGATCGAGGACTCCGGCACCGACTCCAGGGCCCGCACCGCGCCCGGGCGGTCCCCAGAGCACAGCAGGACCCGGGCGAGGCCGAAGGCGGCGCTCACGAAGCTGGGGTCGGATGCCCAGACCAGCCGGTAGTACTCCGCCGCGTTGTCCAACTGGCCCAGCACCTCGGCGCAGACGCCGAGCGCCAGCTTCGGCGCGGGCTCACCGGGGAACGCGTCGTAGACGGCGTCGAAGGAGAGCGCGGCCGTCTCGCGGTCGCCGCTGGCCAGCGCGTGCAGCCCCCGGTACCAGACGATCCGCCAGTCGTCGCTGTACGCGGCCTCCAGACCGGTGAGCGCGACGCCCGCGTCATGCTCCTGGCCCAGCTCCAGTTGGGCGCGCACCCGGCGCAGCCGCAGCTCGACCGAGTCCACGGGCGCGGTCCGCAGCGCGGCGCTCACCTCGGCGGGGTCGGCGGCCAGCAGACCGGCCAGGAACCCCGCGTTGGGGTCGTCGGAGTCCACCAGCGGCACCGGGAGCGCCAGCGCGGTGGCCCGTCCGTCCAGCGTGGAGATGGCGGGCACCGGCAGGGCCAGGGGGCCCGGCGGGCGCTGTGCGGGGATGACGGGCGCGGTGGCGCCCCTGCCGGCGGACCGGGCGCCCAGCAGGGACGGATCCTTTCCGTCGTCGGCGAACAACTCGGTGTCCACGACGCGCGGTTCCGGTCCGAAGAGCGTGGACAGGGCCGGCCGGGGCCGCCCGGTCTGCAGCGCCACGACCTCCCGCAGCACTCCGGTCAGCTGGTCGGCCATCTCCCGCGCGGAGGCGAAGCGGCGCCCCGGGTCGGGATCGGTGGCCCGCACCAGCAGCCGGTAGAAGGATTCGTAAGCCCGGAAGACCTCGATGTGCTCGGGGTCCGGCAGGCTGTCCACGTAGACGTTCGTATAGCCCTGGAAGTCGAAGGTGAGCACGGCCAGGGTGCGCGCCACCGTGTAGAGGTCGGAGGAGATCGACGGGCCGGACTCGGAGATCTCGGGGGCCTGATAGCCGACCGTGCCGTAGATGGGGCTGTCGTGGTCGTCCATCCGCCGGACCGCGCCCATGTCGATCAGCTTGAGCTGGTCCTGCTGCTGAATGGCGTTGTCGACCTTGAAGTCGCAGTAGAGCAGATTGCGGCTGTGCAGATGGCCGAGCGCCTCCAGCGCCTCGATGCCGTAGGCGCACGCCTGCTCCACCGGCAGCGGATCGCGGCGGCCCTCCGCGGTGCGGCGGGCGTTGGCGATGTCCTTCAGGGACTTGCCGCCCACGTACTCCATGACGATGTAGCCGTCGAGGCTGCCGGTGCGCTGGTCGAGGTGCTCGACGAAGTTGTAGATCCGGACGATGTTGGAGTGCTCGATCTCGGCGAGGAAGCGGCGCTCGGAGACGGCGGCCGCCAGGGCCTCCTCGTCGCCCGTGTCCAGCAGGCCCTTGAGGACCACCCAGCGGTCCGACACCGCGCGGTCGATGGCCAGATAGATCCAGCCGAGCCCGCCGTGCGCCAGACAGCCCGCGACCTCGTACTGGCCGTGGACGATGTCACCGGGGTTCAACTTCGGTACGAACGAGTACGGATGGCCGCACTTGGTGCAGAACCCCTCCGTGCGGCCCGGCCGTTCGCCGCGGGCGCGGCCCACCGGGGCACCGCAGTCCCCACGGCTGCAGAACCGCTTGCGCTCGGGGACCTCGGGGTCCGCCAGCACCGCCGTCCGCGGATCGGGGCGCGGCACATCCGGGACGCTGACCAGACCGGCACCCAGGGCGTTCCGCCCCGAGGAGGCCGAGGTGGCGGAGCGGGAGCTGCGCACCGAGACCGAACGGGACGAGTTCCGCCCGGACATGGAGCGGGACAGCCGCCCGGACACCGAGCGCCGGGACGAGGAGGAGCGTGCCGAACGCGACCGGCCCGAGGTGCCGGACGAGTCCCGGCCGGTCGCCGAGGAACCTCCGCTCCGCACCGAGGAACGCCCGCTCCGCGCCGACGAGCCCTCGCTCCGGGACGAGGAACTCCCGCCCGGCCCGGCCTGGCCGGTGATCCCGGTGGGCGGTGAGGCCACCATCCCCTGCGGTGAGACGACCGGGGCCATACCGCAGACATCGCAGTACAGCTCGCCTCCGCCCACGTCCTCGTAGGACCCGCCGCAGTCACGCCGCTGGCAGGCGACGACCGCCGCATTCATTCCATGCCTCCCTCGATGCCTTGCCCGGCCGGGCCCGTCTGGCGTGGCACCAGGGCCTCGGCCGCCGCCTGCTGGTAGCGCAGCACGGCCTGCTCGGCCGCCCGCAGATCGCACGGGGCGCTCCACAGCATCCGGCGGGCCACGTCGTACCGCTCCACCAGGAACGGATCCTCCGCCATGCCATGGCGGGCGACCTTCGCCTTGTACGCGTCGAGACGGCCGCGCAGCTCGGCGCGGACCGCGAGCGGTGCGGTGACCGCGGTCAACGACTCGCGGGCCCGCAGCAGCTCGTCATCGGCGCGCTGCTCCAGGCTCTCCAGCAGCGGCGAGAGCCGGTGCCACTGCGAGCGCCTGCGGTAGTCGGCGGCGGCGACCAGCTGCTCGTGCAGCGCGGTCGGCGGGCCGCTGACGGCCGGAACCTCCGATGCCGCGATCTTCGCGAGCACCTCACCGCGCGCCTGGCGCGCCTCCGCCAGGGTGCGATCGGCGCGGGAGAGCACATCCCGCAGCCGCATCAGCCGCCGCTCGGCGTCCTGCCGCACATCCAGGACCGCCTCGATCTCCCGGCGCACATCCTCCAGGGCGCGGGCGGCGCGGTCATAGCGCTCGGTGTCGGGGCTGCCGCCGCCGGGCGCGGAGCTGCCGCTGGCATGTTTCCAGAAGGCCAGCGGGTCGGAGACCACTTCGGCGCGCAGCGCGGTCAGCTCGGCGGTGATCTGCTCCAGATCGTCCCCCGAGGGGTGCTCACCGGGGCGGACCCCCACGGAGTGGGCGAGCGAACGGGTGCGGTGCAGCTCGGCGGAGAGCATGTCGATCCGGGCGGGCAGCGCGGACCATACGGCGTCGGCGCTGACGATGACGTCGAGGGCCTCCGCGTACCAGCGGTTCATCCGGTCGACCAGCCGGTCCAGCCCCAACTCCTCGCTGAGCAGCGGGGAACCGCCGAGGGTGGCGCTGCTGGGCAGGGTGATCGCGGTGCCGCACAGCAGCTCGGTGAGCTCGGCCAACTCGTCCTGCGTCGGCCAGCGATGACGGGAGCGCACCTCGCGGGCCCGGGTGAGGGCCTCGGTGTACGCGTCGAAGTAGCTCCACAGGAGAGAGATGGCCTGCTCGGTGGTGGACCAGCGGTTCTTGGTGACGCCCGTGAGCTCGGCGCCCTCGAGAAGCCTTCTGCCCGCGTGGTCCTGGAGGGCGAGCAGCGAGGACTCGATCGCCTCGTGTTCGGCGACGAGCTTCGCCAGTGCGCGGTCCACCTCCTCCCGGCCCATGACCGGGCCGTCGGGTGCCCCCGCGAAACTGGGGAAGGGTCCCGGGACCCCCATCGATCACCTCTCCATGTCCGTAACCGTTATGTGATCCGTCTGCTGCGTCATCCCTACGCGTGTGAGGCGGGTGCTAATCCTTGCCGGTCCGTGATCCTTGCTCTTACCCGATGTGTCCGGGTCCGTCGTGCTCGTGCGCGCTGGTCCTTGTCCGCGCTAGTCCTTGGCCCCTCTAGTCCTTGTACGTGGGGGCGGGCGGCGTCGGGTTCTCCTGCGCCGTGCTGAAGTCCTTGGCGAGCCACTTCTGGTAGGCCTGCATCCAAGGGCTGCCTGCCCCGCCCTGGCGGTAGTTCTCCAGAACCTTGTTGACCCGGCGTACCAGGTCGTCGTCGTCCTTGTTCATCGCCACGCCGTAGAACTCATCGGTGAATCGCGAGCCGACCAGCTTGACGGAGGGGTCCTGGGCCGCCTGGCCGGCCGCCAGCGCATTGTCGGTGATCACCGCGTCCACCTGGCCCAGCTGCAGTCTGACCAGGCAGTCCAGCTGGTTGGGGACGGGCTTCACCTTGATCGCGCCCAGATGCTCGGCCCCGGTGTCCGGCTTGTCCAGCTCGGCCTCGGCGGTGGAACCCTGCGCGGTGCACACCTTCTTGCCGCGCAGGGTCTTGTTGTAGCCGGTGATGGACGAGTCGTCGGGGACCAGCACCTGCTGCCCGGCCTGGAAGTACGCGGTGGAGAACGCCACGTCCTTGATCCGGTCGCAGTTGATGGTCATGGTGCGCACCACGACGTCGACCTTGCCCTGCTGCAAGGCCTTGATGCGCTGACTGGTGGGTATGGTGCGGAAGATGACCGCGTCCGGATCGCCGAAGATGTCATCGGCGATGGCGCGCACCAGATCGATGTCGAAGCCGGTGAGGTCGCCGGTGGCCGGATCGCGGTATCCCCAGCGGTAGCTGTTCTGGTCGACGCCCGCGATCAGCTTGTTGAGCTTGTGTCCGTTGACCTCACGGTTCTTGATCCGCTTGATGGCCGGGCCGCTCGCACTGGACGGGCGCAGGCTCGCCTCGGGATCGCGGCAGCTGTCCGCCGCCGCGGCCTCGGCGCCGGTCCGCACCGTATGCGGATGCCGCGCACCGGCCTTGCTGTCGCCGTCTCCGCCGTCGTCCATCATCGCCGGGACCGCGACGGCCGTGGCCACGCCCAGGGCGCATACCGTCACCGCGGCGGCCGATCGCAGTGATCGCATGCTTCCGCCCCCCATCGTCCTCATCGGTACTCCGACAGTCTGCGGCCTATGCCCAGCACCGCTCCCGCGGCTCCCAGCACGGCCAGCACCCCGGCGCCCAGCGCCATGGCGGTGAACGCGCCGCGTCCGTCGTCGGCGGCCTGCTGGAACTCCCGCTGCTCGTGGTCGAGGGCCTTGGCCAGCTGGCTGTCCACGGCGTCGAAGGACTCGCCGGTGCTGTCCTCGGCGCCGATGACCTTCGTCAGCGCCGTCTTGTAGTCGCCCCCGTCGTCGGCGGCGCGGGCGGCCTTGTGCCGCACCTGCCACTCGTGGATCCGGCCGCCGGCCTTCTCCACCGGCTCGCGGCCCTCGTCGTCGTCCGCGAGGGCGCGCGCCTTGTCCAGCAGGCTGCCGTCCGAGGGACGGTCGCCGGACGCCTTGCCCGCGAGCGCGGACATCCGCGAGCCGTAGCTGACCTCGTAGGCGTCCTTGCCCTTGTTGGCACCGTCCCCGTCCACGACGACCGCGCCGCGCGCCACCAGGGTCAGGTTCTCGTCGGCGCGGGCCCGCAGGGAGTCGATCCGCGCCTCGTTGAGCACCTGGAGGGACTTCGCCCCGTGGTCGTTGGAGTCGCTGAGCTGGGTGCTGGCGACCGCGTGGCCGACCACCAGCCACAGCATCACCACCGTGGAGGCGGCCGTGGCGGTGAGCAGACCGCGGCTGAGCACCCGGTTGGTCCGCTGGAACTCGCGGCGCTGGGCCCAGCCCAGCGCGCCCAGCGCGACCAGGCCGGTGGCGATCGCCACCCACGGCCATGCCTCGGCGTCCTCGTAGTCCTCCCCGAGACGGGCGGTCTCCGCCTGGTAGAGCCTGCCCGCGGCGGGCAGCAGCTTGTCGCGCATGGTGTCGTTGGCATAACGCAGATAGGCGCCGCCCAGCGGCAGCCCCTGGCGGTTGTTGGCGCGCGCGGAGTCGATCAGACCGGTGTAGACCGGCAGTATCTGATTGATCTTCTGTATCTCGTCGCGGGCGGAGGACGAGCCCTCCGTATTGGCCGCGGCCCGCACCAGCAGCTTGGACGCGGTGTCGATGTCCCGCACGAACCGCTGCCGGACCTGGGGAGGCTCCTGGCCGCCCGCCAGGAAGCCTCCGGTGGCGGTGGTGTCCGCGTCGGCCAGGGAGCGGTAGATCTGCGCCGCGTCGGCGCTCAGCGGCTGGCTCCGCTCGGCCACGGCGTCCGCCGCGGTCTGCCGGTCGGAGACCTGCCAGGCCGTGACCGCGCCGAACGCGATCACCAGCGCGGCCAGCACCGCCCCGATGACGCGCAGCCGGCCGGGCTCGGTCGTCGCCGCCGCCCGCGCCCGGTCGAGCCCCTCGGCCCACGCGGTCCGCGGCGGGGCCGCGGGCGCGGGCGGCGGTGCGGCTCTGCCGGTGGTCGGCGGGTATGACACAAGACCTCCCCCTTGGCCCGGATTCCTGGATGGTGTCGCGGTCGGTGTCGCAGCAGTATGGACCGCGGCGCCAGGAGAGGTCACCGGTCGAGCCTGGATCTTGTTCGGATCGCGATCTTCCCTCCCCTTTTCATTACGCTTCGGAAGGACTTTCGGTTCCACTTTCCGTGTCATCGGCCGGGGCGTAGTGCGCGCGCAGCCGGGCGTACGCCGACTCCGGCGCGCCGGTGCGGTCCAGGCCCAGCAGCGCGGCGCCGAGCACCGGCGGAGCGGTGACCACCCGCGGCTCGGCCTTCGGGGCGCGCTCCGCGAGCAGTTCGCGGATCCGGTCGTCCAGCAGCGGATGGCGGGCCGCGAGCACCCCGCCGCCCAGCACCACCGGGGTCTCCTCGCCCAGCAGATCGAGCCGGCCGAGGGAGACCACCGCCATGGTCACCACTTCCTCCGCCTGGCGGTCGACGATCGCCCGCGCGATCTCGTCGCCTGACTCGGCCACCGCGAACAGCACCGGCGTCAGCTCATGCCGCCGCCCCGACTCCAGACGGCCCAGATGCAGCGCCTCGATCAGCTCGTACACGGTGGTGAGGCCGAAGTGCGCGGGCAGGGCGCGGGCCAGCTCGGTCGGCTCGCCGCGGCCGTCCTCCGCGCGCGCCGCCCACCACAGCGCCTCCTCCGACAGATAGCCCCCTCCGCCCCAGTCGCCGGAGATCCGGCCGATGGCGGGGAAGCGGGCCACCCGGCCGCCGTGACCGATCCCGGCGCAGTTGATGCCCGCGCCGCAGACCACGGAGACGCCGGTCGGCTCGCCGTCGTCCCCGACCCCGGCCCGCAACAGGGCGAAGGTGTCATTGGCGACCGTGACGGTGGCGCCCCAGCCGCGCTCGGCCAGGACGCCCGTCAACTCCTCCTCCTCGCTGGGCAGATCGACATTGGCCAGACAGGCCGAGACATGCCCCGCGCCCGCCGGACCGGACCGGCCCGCCTGCCGCGCCACCTCCTCCACCAGGGGCGCGAGCGAGCCGACGGCGCGCTCGGCGCCCACGACGGGCGGCCGGAAGCCGCCGCCGCGGGCCGTGCCGAGGACGGAGCCGTCCGGGCCCACGAGCGCCACATCCGTCTTGCTGTTCCCCGCGTCGATCGCCAGGACCGACCCGTCCGGCGGGGAAGCGGACGAGGGGGAGGAAGACGAAGGGGAAGGAGAGGGGGTCGATACGGACTGGGTCAGGCCCACGCCAGATGCTCCCGGTTGTGCGCGATGAGGTCGTCGGTCAGCTTCTCGGCGTATTCGATCTGGCCGATGAGGGGGTGGGACAGCAGCGCCTGGAAGACCCGCTCCCGGCCGCCCTTCAACGCCGCCTCCAGCGCCAGGTGTTCGTACGCGGTGACATTCGCGACCAGACCGGCGAACAGGGGCTCGAGGGGGCGCACGGGCAGTGGCTTCGCGCCCTGCGCGTTGACGGCCGCCGGGACCTCGATCACCGCGTCGTCCGGCAGGAAGGGCAGCGTGCCCTCGTTGAACGTATTGACGATCCGCACCTCGCCGGTGTCGCCCAGCAGGGAAGAGGTCAGATCGACCGCCGCCTCCGAGTAGAACGCCCCGCCGCGCTTGCCGAGCAGCTCGGGCTTCTCGTCCAGCGCCGGATCGCCGTACATCTCCAGCAGCTCCCGCTCGATCGCCGCGACCTCCGCCGCCCGGGACGGCTTGCTGCGCAGCTCCCGCACCACCGCGTCGTGCTGGTAGTAGTAGCGCAGATAGTAGGAGGGGACGACGCCGAGTCGGCTCACCAGCGTGCGCGGCATCCGCAGGTCCTCGGCGATCGCCTCGCCGTGCTCCGCGAGCAGCTTGGGCAGGACGTCCTCACCGTCGGTGCCGCCGACGCGCACCGCGCGCTCCCAGGTGAGGTGGTTGAGGCCGACGTGCTCCAGCGTCACCTCGCCGGGGTCCACACCCAGCAGCTTGGCGAACTTCCGCTGGAAGCCGATGGCCACATTGCACAGGCCGACCGCCCGGTGCCCGGCCGTGAGCAGCGCCCGGGTCACGATCCCGACCGGGTTGGTGAAGTCCACGATCCAGGCGTCGGGGTTGCGGCGGCGCACCCGTTCGGCGATGTCCAGCACCACCGGGACGGTGCGCAGCGCCTTGGCCAGCCCGCCCGCGCCGGTGGTCTCCTGGCCGACACAGCCGCACTCCAGCGGCCAGGTCTCGTCCTGGTTCCGCGCGGCCTGGCCGCCGACGCGCAGCTGGAGCAGGACCGCGTCCGCGCCGTCCACGCCCGCGTCCAGGTCGTCGGTCCAGGAGATGGTGCCCGGGTGGTCCTGCTTGGCGAAGATCCGGCGCGCCAGCCCGCCCACCAGCTCCAGCCGGTCGGCGGCCGGGTCGACCAGGACGAGCTCCTCCAGTGGGAGCACGTCCCGCAACCGGGCGAATCCGTCGATGAGTTCGGGGGTGTAGGTGGACCCACCCCCCACGACTGCGAGCTTCAACCCTTGACTCCTGTCAGTGTGACGCCTTCGACGAAGGCTTTCTGAGCGAAGAAGAAGACGATGATGACGGGGGCCATGACGAGCAGGGTCGCGGCCATCGTCAGATTCCAGTTGACGCTGTGCGCGCTCTTGAAGCTCTCCAGGCCGTAACTGAGCGTCCAGGCGCCCGGATTCTGCGAGGCGTAGATCTGCGGGCCGAAGTAGTCGTTCCAGCAGTAGAAGAACTGGAACAGCGCGACGGCCGCGATCCCCGGCTTGGCCATCGGGATCACTATGCGCAGCAGCGTGCCGAATTCTCCGCTGCCGTCCACCTTCGCCGACTCCAGGTACTCCCGGGGAATCGTCAGCAGGAACTGGCGCAGCAGGAAGATGGAGTACGCGTCGCCGAACGCCATCGGGATGATCAGTGGCCACAGCGAACCCGACAGATGGAGCTGCTGGGCCCAGACCAGATACATCGGTATCACGATCACCTGTGGCGGCAGCATCATCGTGGAGATGACCAGCATCATGGCGGTGCGGCGGCCGCGGAAGCGGAATTTGGCGAGGGCGTAGGCCACCGGAATGGAGGAACAGACGGTGAAGAGGGTGCCGAGCCCGGCGTACATGAGCGAATTGCGCCACCAGTCCAGGAAGCCCGGAGTGTTGAAGACATCGGCGTAATTCGACCAGTTCCATTCGGTGGGCCACAGGTCGCCGCTGAGCGCCTGGTCGTCGCTCATCACCGAGGTCAGGAAGACGAAGACGAAGGGCAGGATGAAGAAGAGCGCGGCGGCGATGGCGACCGTGTGCACGGCGATCCAGTGCAGCGCGGCGCGGCGGCGGGCGGCGGGGGCGGGGGAGCGTCCGGCGGCGGGGCGCGCGGGCGCGGACGGCGCCGAGAGGGCGGTGGTGGCGGTCATGGTGAATCGGTCCTCTCAGTCCTCGGCTCAGTCATCTGCCGACAGCAGTCCGGCACGCTTGCGCATCAGCAGCGTCGTCACGGCCATCGCGATCGCGAACAGCACGAGCGAGAGCACGCAGGCGGCTCCGGTGTTGAAGTTCTGGAAGCCGAGCGAATAGACGAGCTGCGGCACGGTGAGCGTGGAGTGGTCGGGATAGCCGGGCTGGATGACCGAGCCGGGCCCGACGCTGACCCCGGAGGCGAGCTTTCCGGCGACCAGCGCCTGGGTGTAGTACTGCATGGTCTGGACGACACCCGTCACGACCGCGAACATCACGATCGGGGTGATCGACGGCCAGGTCACATAGCGGAACTTGTGGAACGCCCCGGCGCCGTCCAGGTCGGCCGCCTCGTACTGCTCCTTGGGGACGTCCAGCAGGGCCGCCATGAAGATGACCATGAGATCCCCGATGCCCCACAGGGAGAGCAGTACGAGGGACGGCTTGGCCCAGGCCGGGTCGTTGAACCAGTTCGGGGCGTGGATCCCGATGCTCCCGAGAATGTCGTTCACCGGGCCGGTACCGGGATTGAGAAGGAAGACGAAGGCGACGGTGGCCGCCACCGGAGGGGCGAGATACGGCAGATAGAAGGCGGTGCGGAAGAATCCCACCCCGGACTTCACTTTGGTGACCAGCAGCCCGATGCCCAGGCCGAAGACGACCCGCAGCGCCACCATGACCACGACCAGCCAGAGCGTGTTCCACAGCGCCGGTCCGAACAGCGGCATCTGCTCCAGCACATAACGCCAGTTGCGCAGCCCCACGAAGGTCGGCGCCTCGATCTGGTTGTAGTGCATGAAGGAGAAGTAGACGGTGGCGACCAGCGGATAGCCGAAGAATACGGTGAAGCCGACCAGCCAGGGGGAGAGAAAACCGAGGGTGCGCAGCCGCTCGCGCCGGGCTTTACGGCGCAGGGCGGGGGCGTTCGTCAAGGTGGCCATGTCGCACTCCGTCAGTTCTGTGCCTGGAGATTGTCGGCGTCTATCTCGTCATCGAGTTCTCGTAGCCCCGCGTCCAGATCGTGCACCTTGCCCGCCTCGACGCCGTAGGAGAAGTCCTGCAGCGAGGTGACGTACTGACCGCCGTTGATCGAGGGCGGCAGGGCGGTGCTGTAGCGGTTCTGCGCGATATCGAGGAAGGCCCGGAAGGTGGGATCCGAGTCCAGCTTCGGGGAGGTGAGCGCCGCCTTCGTGGACGGCACATTGTGAATGGCGTTGGCGAAGGCGACCACCTGATCGGTGTTGGCGGTCAGGAACTTCACCAGCTCCCACGCGGCGTTCTGATGGGTGCTGCTGTGCGCGATGCCGACCACGGTGCCGGTGAGATAGCCCCGGCCATAGGTCTCGGGCCGGTCGTCGGGCACGGGCAGCGGGGCGGTGCCCCATTTGAACTTCGCGCCCTTCATGAAGAGCCCGCGCCATTCGCCGTCCATGTGCATCGCGAGCTTTCCGGTGAGAAAGGCGTTCTGGGACGACATCTCATCGCCGAAGGAGGTGCGGAACGTCTCCAGCGGGCCATACCCGCCCTGGCTCCGCACCAGCTCCCCGGTGGTGGCGTAGAACTCCTTGGCCGCCTTGTCCTTCGCCAGCCGCGCCTTGCCGTCCTTGCCGAAGTAGGTGGGGCCCCACTGGGCGAGGAACCGGTCCGGGCTGTTCTGGTAGAGCCGGAAATTGGGCATGAAGCCCACCCGCTCATAGCCGCCGCTCTTGGTGCGCTTGGTCAGCTTCACGGCGTCGCGCCGCAGCTCCGACATGGTGCGGGGCGGCCGCTTGATGCCCGCCTCGGCGAAGGCGTCCTTGTTGTAGTACATGCCGTACGCGTCGGCGAGCAGCGGGAGGGCGCACTGGTCGCCCTGGTAGCTCGTGTAGTCCAGCAGGGTTTTCGGGAAGACCTTGGCCTTGTCCAGCCCGGTCTTCTTCATGAACGGATCGAGGTCCACCCACATCCCGGAGGAGCAGTACTGCCCCACATTGTTGGTGGTGAAGGAGGAGACGACATCGGGGGCGTCGCCGCCGCCCGCCCGCAGCGCCTGGTTCACGGTGGCGTCGGTTACATTCCCGGTGGCCTTCACCTTGATATTGGGGTGGAGCTCCTCGAACCGGGCGATGCCGGCGTCGATCGCCTTGACCTCGTTGCCCTCCGACCAGCCGTGCCAGAACTTCAGCGTGACGGGTTTGGTCGGATCGTCCTCGGCGCTGCCGGTGCTGGGATTGGCGCAGCCCGTGAGGAGCAGGGCGCCGGCGCTCAGTGCTGCGGCGAGAGCGGCCAGTTTTCGTGCCATGGGGAGACTTCCTTTACTGCGGTACGAGGGGACGGCAGGGGAAGCGGCGGTGCGGGCGCCGGACAACGGACAAAGGGGAGAACGGGCGAAGGGGAGAGCGGGCAAGGAGAAGAACGGACAGAGGGGAAAGGGGACGTACGGGGTGGTGGAGCGGCGCCCGGTGACTCAGGCGTCGAACCGGGCGGTGTCGAAAACGGTCTGACGGGCATCGGCGACCGCCGTCCGCAGCGCGCCGATGAGAATCGGATCCCCCTCGATCTCGCTGATCCGAAGCTGTGGGCGGGGCAGCGCGAGACCGGTCATCTCGGCCTCGACCAGCTGCCGCAGCCGGTCCCCGCCGGCCTGCGCGACCTCACCCGAAAGGACGACCAGCTCCGGGTCGACCACGGCGACGACGGAGGCCAGCCCGGTGGCCAGCCGGCGGGCCAGCTCGGTCAGCACCTCGTCACCCGGGCCGGGGGTGCGCAGCGCGGCGGCGAGCGCCTTGGTGGCCGTGGGCGCGTCGATCCCGTGGTCGCGGGCGAGCTCCACGACGGCGGGCGAGCCGACCAGCTTCTGGAACCCCCCGCCCCCGTCCGGCCGGGCGGCGGCGTCCGGTCCGCCCCGGGCCAGCGGGGCGCCCGGCAGCGGCATATAGCCGATCTCCCCGGCCCCGCCGGTGGCACCCCGCAGCAGGGTGCCGTGGAGCACGATGGCCGCGCCGACCCCCTCGTCGGCCCAGACCAGCGCGAAGTCGTCGAAGTCCTGGGCGGTGCCGTGGTGCTGTTCGGCGATGGCGGCGAGGTTGACGTCGTTCTCGATGACGATCGGCGTGTGCAGCACCTCGGCCAGATCGTCCCGCAGGGTGCGGGACTGCCAGCCGGGCAGATGCGGGGCGTAGCGCAGCGCCCCGGTGCGCGGGTCGAGCGCGCCGGGGGTGCCGATCACGGTGGAGTGCAGATCGTCCCGGCCGAGCCCGGCGGCGGCCAGCGCCCCGTCCACCGCCTCGGCGACCAGTTCCCCGGTCCGGTTGGTCACGCTCGCGTCGGTCGCCGGGGCCGTCACCCGGTGTTCACCGACCACCTGGCCGGTGATGTCGGCGACGGCGGCGGTGATGCCCTCCTGGTCCACGGCGAGCGCGGCCACATGGGCGGCGGCCGGATCGATCTCGTACAGCTGCGCGTTGGGCCCCGGGCGTCCGGTGACGTTCCCGGTGGTGCGGACCAGGCCGACGGACTCCAGGCGGGTCAGCAGCTGGGAGGCGGTGGGCTTGGACAGCCCGGTCAGCTCCCCGAGCCGGGTCCGGGTGAGCGGTCCGTGGGCGGACAGCAGCTCCAGTGCGGCGCGGTCGTTCATGGCGCGGAGGACGCGGGGGGTCCCGGGTGTGCCGCCCTGCGTATTGCTGCCGGGTGATGCGGCCATGGTGGTGCCCCCGTCTCACTCTGTTAAGAAAGTTTCCTATTGATGAATAGCAAGCTAGGGGGCGGACCGGGGCGGCGTCAATGGGTCATAGGCGGGCTTTCCTTGGCGGGTTCTTGGCGAAGAGATGGATCATCCATGTGCCTGGCATGGACAAGACACCGTAAGAGTGGCCTCCGGTGGGGTGACTGTGATCGTCAGCCCCCACCGTCATGCGACGACTCGAATCGCGAGGGGGCTAGGTGAGATCTCTTTCTTCCCGGGAGCGCACGGCTCGTTCCAGAAAACGCACGGCCCTGGGGCTGGTGGCGGCGCTGCCGTTGGTGGCCGGTGCGCTGGCGCTCGGCATACCCACGGCCCAGGCCGACTCCGCACCGCATGGCCGTGACACCCTGAACGGCACCAAGCCCGCCTGGGCGACGGCGCGTTCGGACCGCGGCGCGACCGATGACGGCAATAAGGTCACCGCGCGCGTCTATCTGGCCGGACGGGACGCCAGGGGGCTGGCCGACTACGCCAAGGCGGTGTCCGACCCCTCCTCGCCGGACTACGGCAAGTTCCTGTCGGCCCGGCGGACCCAGGCACGTTTCGGACCGACACGGCAGCAGAAGGACGCCGTGGCCGCCTGGTTGAAGGGCGCCGGGCTCGATGTCACCGGCGGCAACCAGCACTATCTGTCGGTCACCGGCGAAGTCTCCGCCGCCGAGCGGGCGTTCGGCACCCAGCTGCACAACTACACGAAGGACGGCAAGGTCTACCGGGCGCCGTCGAACGCGGCCACCGTGCCCGTCTCGCTCCACGGCGCCGTGCTGACCGTCGTCGGCCTGGACAACGCGCCCAAGCGGGCCAAGCACGACGAGACCCTCCCGCCCCCCGGACCGGTCTTCAAGAACGCCGGGCCGTTCTCCTCCTACTACGGTTCCCGGACCGACCGGAGCCTGCCCTCGGCCTACGGCGCCAAGCAGCCGTACGCGATCAAGGGGTACACCGGCAAGCAGCTGCGCGCCGCCTACGGTGCCAAGAGCCGCGACACCGGTAAGGGCGTCACCGTGGCCATCACCGACGCCTTCGCCTCGCCCACCATCGCCGCGGACGCCGCCCGGTACGCCGAGCGCAACGGCGACCCGGGTTACCGCAAGGGCCAGTTGACGCAGGTGCTGCCGGCCGACTACCGGTACACCGAGGAGTGCGACGCCGGCGGCTGGTACGGCGAGGAGACCCTCGACGTCGAGGCGGTGCACGCGGTGGCGCCCGCGGCCGACATCTCTTACGTCGGCGGAGCCTCCTGCACCGACGACGATCTGCTCGACTCGCTCGCCAAGGTCGTCGACAACCGGCTGGCCGACATCGTCTCCAACTCCTGGGGCGATGTGGAGGCCAACGAGACGCCGGACGTGGCCGCCGCCTACGACCAGATCTTCCAGCAGGGCGCGGTCGAGGGCATCGGCTTCTACTTCTCCTCCGGTGACAACGGCGACAACGTGGCGTCCACCGGCACCAAGCAGGTCGACACCCCGGCCAACTCGGCGTGGGTGACGGCGGTCGGCGGCACCTCCCTGGCCGTCGGCAAGGGCGAGAAGTACCAGTGGGAAACCGGCTGGGGCACCACCAAGGCCACCCTCTCGGCCGACGGCACCAGCTGGGACGCGCTGCCCGGCGCGTACACCTCCGGCGCCGGAGGCGGCACCAGTAAGACCGTCGCCCAGCCCTTCTACCAGCGCGGTGTGGTGCCTGACGCGCTCGCCCTGGCAGGCGGCGGCACGGCCAAGCAGCGGGTGACCCCGGACATCGCGGCCGTGGCCGACCCCAACACCGGCTTCCTGGTGGGCCAGACGCAGACCTTCCCGGACGGGTCGCTCCAGTACGGCGAGTACCGCATCGGCGGCACCTCGCTGGCCGCGCCCGTGATCGCCGGTGTGCAGGCGCTCGCCCAGCAGGCGCGCGGCGGCCAGCCGATCGGCTTCGCCAACCCGTCGCTGTACGACCGGTACGGCACCGCCTCGTACCACGATGTGACCGACCACCCGCTGGGCGCCGGTGTCTCGCTGGGCGTGGTCCGGGTCGACTACGTCAACAGCCACGACGACACCGACGGGCTGGTGACCTCGCTGCGCAGCCTCGGCCGGGACAGCTCGCTCCACGCGGTCGTGGGCTATGACGACGTGACCGGTGTGGGCACGCCCGCGGCCGGCTACCTCACCTCGTTCGGCGGACACCACCGCCGCTGAGCGGCCGGGTCGGACGCGGCTCCCGTCCCGTTCCGGGGCGGGAGCCTCGTCATGTCCGCCGCGCTCACTTCGCCGTGGGCGGCGGCACCGTAGCGGAGGGGGCGGCGGCCGGACCGGCGCCGGGAGCGATCGGGCTGGCCGCTTCCGACTGCGGCGAGTCCGGGTTGGCCAGCGCCGACGGCGCCGCCACGGTGGCGCTCGGATCGACGGCCTCGGTCTGGAGCTCCGGATCCAGAGGCCGGCCGACGAGCTGGATGCCCGCCTCGTTCAGCGCCTTCTTGATCCGCCAGCGCAGCTCCCGCTCGACGCCGAGCGCCTTGCCGGGCATGGTCCGCGCCGACACCCGGACGATCATCGAGTCCAGATAGACGGCGTCGAGACCCAGGACCTCGATCGGCTCCCAGAGCCGCTCGTTCCACGGCTCCTCCTTGGCCATGTCCACACCGACCTGCGTGATCACGGCCCGGACCTGGTCCAGATCCTCCTCGGCCCGGACCTGGACATCGAGCGCGGCCGTCGCCCAGCCCTGGCTGAGGTTGCCGATCCGCTTGACCTCGCCGTTGCGCACGTACCAGATCTCGCCGTTGTCCCCGCGCAGCTTGGTGACGCGCAGACCGACCTCGATCACCTCGCCGGAGGCCACCCCGGCGTCGATCGTGTCGCCGACCCCGTACTGGTCCTCGAGGATCATGAAGACACCGGAGAGGAAGTCGGTGACCAGATTGCGGGCGCCGAAGCCGATCGCCACACCCGCGACCCCGGCGCTGGCGAGCAGCGGCGCCAGATTGATCTCCAGCGCGGAGAGGATCATCAGCCCCGCGGTGCCCATGATCAGGAACGAGGCCACGGAGCGCAGCACCGAGCCGATCGCCGCGGACCGCTGGCGCCGTCGCTCCACATTGACCAGCAGCCCGCCGAGCGCGGTGCCGTCGACGGCCTGGGCCGTGCGGTTCATGCGCTCTATCAGCTTGGTGATCGCCCGTCGGACGACGGAGCGGAGCACGAAGGCGATGATCAGGATCAGGGCTATGCGCAGCCCGATGCCGAGCCAGGTGGACCAGTTCTCCTCCACCCAGCCCGCGGCGTTCGTGGCGCTCTTCTGCGCATCGTCGAGAGTCGTGGGACGAGGCGTCGAGTCAGCGGCCAGAGCAGCGGACCAGAACACAGCAGAAACCCTTCGTATGCGACATGCCCGCACGGATCGCCCGCGCGCGCAACCTCTCACACAGTAGCCGGGCGCGAGATGCGCCGTTCCTGTGTTCGAGAGTGCGCGAGCGCGGTCAGGGGGCGCATGTGAGCGGGTCCGGAGGCGGCAATTCCATCTTCTGCCCCGGCCGGGGGCCCTGCGGCGGCACCAGCCGGAGCGGGCCGTGATTCTTGCCACTTCGCGGTGGTATCCCGCTCCCCGCGCATCTCGTGCGCAAGGGCGTCGGAAGGCCGACAGGGCGGTGGTCAAGCGGTCGGTGTCCCCGCCGCGTACGGAGGGTATACGTGCGGTACGCGGAAATGCCTCTCAACCGTTAACCCGGTGATAGTGGCGTTCCGGCCAGGGTTCAGGGGAAACTGAGGGAGATCGTCCCGGCGCGAGCCACGCGCCGCCGGCGTACAAGGAGGCCCCCGTGCCGCATGTCCTGGTCCTCAACGCGTCGTACGAGCCCCTCGGCGTCGTACCGCTCCGCCGCGCGCTCGTACTCGTCCTCAATGACAAAGCCGTCAGCCTCGAGGACTCAGGCGCCCTGATGCACAGCGCGACCCGCGTGATCCCCGCACCCAGCGTCGTCCGGCTGAAGCGGTTTGTGCGGGTGCCCTTTCGCGGCCCCGTCCCGCTCACCCGCCGCGCCCTGTTCGCCCGCGACGGCGGCAGATGCGCCTACTGCGGTGGCGTCGCAACCAGCGTCGATCACGTCATCCCGCGCAGCCGTGGCGGGCAGCACACCTGGGAGAACGTGGTCGCCGCGTGCCGTCGCTGCAATCACGTCAAGGCGGACCGCCACGTCGCCGAGATCGGCTGGCGGCTGCGCCATCAACCCGCGCCGCCGTCGGGGCTCGCGTGGCGGATCATCGGCACGGGCCATAGGGACCCGCGCTGGCTGCCATACCTGCAGGCATACGGCGCGGAGGACGCCATGGCCCGGATCGACGGCAAATCTGCCTGAGAGACCGGGCCATTACTGTGTCTGCTCGCGGGAGCCCCCGGGTCCTGTCGGCGGATCCTCACGGACCCGTGAGGATCCGCCGGACAGGGCCCAATTCTTCTGCACCGCCTAGTCCTTCCGCACCGCGTAGGCGGCGACCGACCAGAGGGAGTAGCCGAAGCGGGTGGCGCGCTCGACGCCCTGGACGCGGATGAACCGCGTGTCCGGGGCGTCCATGCCGATCGACTCCCGGCCGCCCTTCCCATGGGCCACCGTCGCCGCGTCGCGCCAGGTGCGGCCGTCCTTGGAGACCTGGACGCGGTAGCGGGAGGCGTACGCGTCCTGCCAGGTCAGCTCCAGGCGGCCGATCCGGGCCGGGTGGGCCAGCTCCAGTTGGAGCCAGGCGCCGTCCTCGGCCCGGGAGGACCAGCGGGTGTCCGCCTTGCCGTCGATCGCGGCGGACGCCGGGAAATCGGCGGTCTCATCGCCGGACGAGGTCGCCTTCGTGCCCTCCGCACGGGCCAGGTCCGGGCCACCGGTGTGCGGATGCGCCCTTACGGTCAGCATGCGCTCCTCGGACCCGAAGCGGACCGGGAGGGAGTAGCTGCCCGGCTTGGTGCCCTTGGCCACCGATATCTCCAGCCGGGCGGTCGCCGTACCGCCGCGCGGGGCCGTCACCCCGTCGGGGGCGCGGACGGTGATGCCGTGCGGCGCCTTCACCGTAAGGTCGCCGTTCACATCGCCGGGGCGGTGGGAGACCAGCTGGGCCTCGACCACGGCCGCGTCGCCGCCTATCTGCGCGTCCGCCGTCTTGTGGGACAGCGTGAGCCCGGCGTCCGGGGTGTCGCCGAACCAGGGCGTGATCTCGTGCACGGCCGGCGGGGTGGTGCCCTCCGGCCAGCTGAGCCGGATCGCGTCCGCCGACAGGTCCTTGTCCCCCTCCGCCGCCCTGACCTGGGTGAAGCCGCTGCCCGAGAGGGCGCCGATGCGGCGCCAGCCCTCACCGGGGACATGCGCCTCGACGGTGCCGGACGCGGCGTCCTGGACCCGGGCGGTGAGCGCGGAGACCGAGGCGAGCGGACGGCTGCGGCCGAAGCGCACGGTGACCGGCCGGCCGGGCGAGGACACCTCGGTGGCCGTCTTACCGTCGGCCGCCGCACGGTCCTCCTTGCCGGTCCGCAGCCCCAGCTTCGGGGTCCGGTCCACGCCCGACCAGGCGTCCGCCCGGACCAGGGCCTTGGCGAGGAAGGGGTCGAGGACGCCCTTGCCGACCGTGACCCGGCTGTCCCCGATCCGCTCGCGCAGCGCCTCCACCGCGAGCTGGGCCTTCCAGGCCGCCGCCCCGTCGCCGCGCGCCTGGGCGGTGAGCATGTCCACGGCCCGCACGCCGGCGTCGCCGTACCGGCTCAGCTGGTCGAGCCAGGGCCGCACATCGTCGCCCAGCGTGCGGGAGAGCCGTTCGGGGGCGTCACGCATCGTCGTGAAGGCCGCACGCAGCCGGTCGGCCGAGCGCTCCAGCCGCTCCACGTCCGTGCCGCCCAGGGCCGTCCAGAACGCGTCGATGAGCGGGCGCAGATACGCGGACTCGTCGCCGCCGAGCACCGAGGAGGCGTCGTTCCCGGCGAGGGCGCGCAGGGCGGCGCGGGTCTTGGTGTCGGGTCCGGCGAGGTCGTCGATGGCCGCCTGCCAGGACTCCTGGGGGCGGTAGCCGCGCGGGTTCCAGGCGAAGTCGGCGGCGGTGAACAGCGGGATCCGGGAGGCGGTCGGCTGCTCCATGGCGTTGGCCAGCAGCGCCGCGGACTGGGTGGCCACCGCCGGGTCACGGCCGGTGTACGGGCCGAGGAAGATCCGGTCCTGCGCCCAGTCGTTGACCGGGTAGTTGTCCATGGTGACCAGGCGGTGGCCGAACGCCGACCGGGCACCGGCCAGTTCACCGCCGGTGATGGTCCTGGGCACCACCCCGACCCCGGTCCAGGCGACCTCCACGCGCTGGTCGAGCGCGCCGGCCAGCGCGCGCCGGAATTCGGTGTCGCCGTCCTGGTAGTACTCGGTCGGCATCAGGGACAGCGGGGCCGAGCCGGGGTAGCGCTCGGCCAGGTGGCGGGCGAGGGCGCCTGCCACCTTGGCCTGCGCGGTGGCGGCGGCCTCCGGGCCGGAGCCGAATTCATCGGCGTCGGCGCCGCAGTGCCACTCGCTGTAGCTGACGTCCTGGAACTGCAGCTGGAAGGAGCGCACCCCGAGCGCCCACATGGCGTCGACCTTCCGCAGCAGCGCCTTGAGGTCCTTCGAGGAGGAGAAGCACATCACCTGGCCGGGGGAGACCGCCCAGCCGAGGGTCACATGGTTGGCCCGGGCGCGCGTGGCCAGCTCGCGGAACTCCTCGCGCCGCTCGGCGGGGTAGGGGTCGCGCCAGCGGGCCTGCCGGTAGGTGTCGTCGCCGGGCGCGTAGAGATAGCGGTTCTGCTTGGTGCGGCCCATGAAGTCGAGCTGGGCCAGCCGGTCGCGGTGCGACCACGGGGAGCCGTAGAACCCCTCCGTCGTCCCCCTTACGGCCGTCGCGGGCCAGTCGCGGACGGTCACCCCGGCGAAGGCGGAGCCCCGGCCCTCCCGCTTCACCAGCAGCTGGCGCAGGGTCTGGACGGCGTGGAAGAGCCCGTCCGGGCCGACGCCGGACAGCGCGACCGTGGGGTGCCCGTCCACCGGGCCCGTGGCCAGGAGATAGCCGCCGGAGGGGAGGTCGCCGCGCTCGGGCGCGCGCAGGGCGCGCAGCGCGTTCGTCGCGCCCTTACCGCCGACATGCACCACCAGCCCGCGCGTCGGGGCCTTGCCGCCGGGCGTGGCCTCGTTGACGGTGCGCACCCCGGCGTCGTGCAGCAGGCCACGCAGCGCGTCCAGGGCGTACGGATCGGCGTCGCCATCGGCTATGAGCGTGGCCTCGTCCCCCAGGGTCACCTCCGACCCCTGCGCCCGCAGCGACTGGGGGCGCGGCCATACGGGCGGTATGCCCTCGCTGCCGTCGCGCTCCGGTGTGGCGGCGCCCGGGGCGCCGTGGTCCACCGGTGCCGCGGTGGCCGCCGGGGCACCGCCGAGCAGCCCCCCGATGACCGCGGCGGCCATGGCCGTCACACCCGCTGCCCTGGGCCTCTTCCCCCCGAACTGCACGGGCCTCTCCTCGATCCAGATAGCCGGTCCCCGTAGATATGGCGCCGATAGGCGTGAGCCCACCACCAGGCCGGTGAGGGTGTCAACGCGAACGACCGAAGTGTCGGCATTGCCGCGTGCGCCGGGCCTCGGGCGCCTGGCGCCGGGCCTCGGGCGGCCCGCGCCGGGCGCGGCACGCCCGGCGCAATTCTGACGGATGAAGGGCGGTCCTGTTCGTAAACTCTGTGCCCCCGATCCCTTCGCGCAGTGAAATCGCCGCCCAGAGGGGATGTGACCTACAGCACGTCCGGGGGGCGTTTACGTCTGCGCCCGTCCGGAGTGGGTAGAGCTCGGGATGACCCACTGCCGACAACCCCACGGAGGTCCGTGTGGCCGCGTCAGCTCAACTCCTGCTTTCCGCCCTGTCCAAACCCGGCCCCGAGGCGTCCAGCGAACCGGATCCGTTCGACGGGGTCTCCGACCCCGACTGCGGACTGTGCGGCCTGGACGGCTTCGGGTCCGGAAGCGCCACCGAGGCGCCCCTCACCAGCGAGCCTCCCCTCTCCGACAACATTCCCCTGACCAGCGAGCCTCCGCTCGCCGCCGAACCTCCCCTGACGAGTGAGCCGACCGCCGTCCTCAGCGGCGCGGGCGCGGGCTGCGAGCCGATGGAGTACTGATGGGCAGAGCGCGGCTCGCCGAGCTGCACGGTGTCGCCACCTCCTACGACCCCGCCCCGGGCCGCACCGTCCAGGTGCCCGAGGACACGGTCGTCGCCGTGCTCGCCGCGCTCGGCGTGGACGCCTCGACCCCCCGATCCGTACGCGAAGCGCTGGACCGGCATGACAGCCTCCGGCGCGACCGGCTGCTGCCCCCCTGTGTGGTGGTGCGCCCCGGCAAGGTGCCCCGGCTGAGCCTGCCCGAGGGCACGGCGCTGCGGGTGCGCCCCGAGGACGGCGCACCGCACCCGTGGGGGCGGGCGGCCGCCGGGTCCTTACGGGCCGATGGCCCCCTTACGAAGGGCACCCGCGAGGGGGGCGCCCTGGACGGTGCCCCTGCGAATGGCGCCTTTACGAATGGCGTCCTTGCGAAGAGCGCTCCCACGGACGGCGTTCTCACAGCCGAAGTTCTCGCGGATGGCGTCCTTACGGAGGGCGCCACCGCCGATGGCCTCCTTACCGCGTTCGCCGCGCTGCCGCCCGGCGC
>NZ_JAAAYH010000500.1:0-6242 GCF_018035285.1 Streptomyces sp. MK37H
AAAACCGTTTCACCGGTTTCTCCGGGCGCTTCCCTTCGGTGTTTCACACGCTATCAGACTATTTCCGGCTCTCCGTACCCGTGTCTCTCGCAAGGCATGCGAAAGCGGATCCGAGATTTGGATCAAGTAGCTGATGGCGCCGCCCTGAACCTGGATGTGCACGCAGATGTCCGCAGTGCTTCATCCGGTGGGCAGGGATACGACAGTACAGCGCCCCGCGCGGCCGTGGCAAATCGATTCCTTGCCCGGGCACCCCCTCCTGCCTGCGCCACGTGTGCGGAATCCGTAGTTCCTATGACTTACTCTTCTGGGCAGTGCGCTGTCCGGGACAGGTGGTGACGGCGCGTGATGAATCTTCACCCCCCGGGAGGCTCCCATGACCAGCGTGACCTCACCGGTCGCCGGCCGCGTGATCGGACTCGAAGCGGCGCCCGATCCGGTGTTCTCCGGCGCCATGGTCGGTCCGGGCACGGCGATCGACCCAGTCCTCGAGCCCTTCGTGGCCGTGGCCCCGGTCGACGGCATCGTCGTCTCCCTGCACCCTCACGCGTTCGTCGTCGTGGACGGGGAGGGGCACGGTGTGCTCACTCACCTCGGCATCGACACCGTGCAGCTGAACGGTGAGGGCTTCGAGGTCCTCATCAACAAGGGGGACACCGTCAAGCGCGGTGACGCGATCGTGCGCTGGGACCCGGCCACCGCCGTGGCCGCGGGCAAGTCGCCGATCTGCCCGATCGTGGCGCTCGAGGCCACGGCCGATGCCCTGTCCGACGTCAAGGAGGACGTCGATGTGAAGACGGGCGACACACTGTTCAACTGGTGAGCCGGGCGTGCGCCCGTTGGCCAATGGGCACCGGGCCGGGCGGCGCACCGCGGGTACGACATCCACCATGGCGGGGTTCCGCCGTATCGACCGGGGACGGGTGACATGGAGACAACGCTGCGAGGCGTCGGCGTGAGCCACGGGGTGGCCATCGGCGAGGTGCGCCATATGGGGACGGCGGTCCTGGAGCCGCCGGCGAAGCAGATTCCGGCCGATGAGGCGCCGCGTGAGCAGGGGCGGGCGCGCCAGGCGGTGGAGGCCGTGGCGGCCGATCTGGTCGCGCGCGGCAATCTGGCGGGCGGCGAGGCCCAGGCCGTGCTCGAGGCGCAGGCCATGATGGCGCAGGACCCGGAGCTGATCGCCGATGTCGAGCGGCGGATCGCCGTGGGCAGCACCGCCGAGCGCGCGGTGTACGACGCCTTCGCCGCCTACCGGGCGCTGCTGGCGGGGGCCGGTGACTATCTGGCGGGCCGGGTGGCCGACCTCGACGATGTGCGGAACCGGATTGTGGCGCGGCTGCTGGGTGTGCCGATGCCGGGTGTGCCGGACAGCGATGAGCCGTATGTGCTGATCGCGCGAGACCTCGCCCCCGCCGACACCGCGCTGCTCGACCCGACGCTGGTGCTGGGGTTCGTGACCGAGGAGGGCGGGCCGACGAGCCACAGCGCGATCCTCGCCCGTGCCCTGGGGGTGCCGGCCGTGGTCGCGCTGCCGGGTGCCGGGGATCTGGTCGAGGGAACCCTGATCGCCGTCGACGGCAGCACGGGCGAGATCTTCGTGTCCCCGAGCGAGGAGAAGCGGGCCGAGCTGACGCGGGCCTTCGAGGAGCGCCGGGCCGCGCTCGCCGCCTCCTCCGGTCCGGGTGCGACGTCGGACGGGCACAAGGTGCCGCTGCTGGCGAACGTCGGCGGACCGGCCGATGTGCCGGCGGCGGTCGAGGCGGGCGCCGAGGGTGTGGGGCTGTTCCGCACCGAGTTCCTCTTCCTCGACGACAGCACTCAGGCGCCGTCGGAGGAGAAGCAGGTCGCGGCGTACCGGCAGGTGCTGGAGGCATTCCCCGAGGGCCGGGTGGTGGTGCGGGTCCTGGACGCGGGCGCGGACAAGCCGCTGGACTTCCTCACCCCGGCCGATGAGCCCAACCCGGCGCTGGGCGTGCGCGGTCTGCGTACCCTGCTGGACCATCCCGAGGTGCTGCGGACGCAGCTCACGGCGCTGGCCAAGGCGTCGGAGGGGCTGCCGGTCTATCTCGAGGTGATGGCCCCGATGGTGGCCGACCGGCTGGACGCCAAGGCGTTCGCGGACGCGTGCCGCGAGGCGGGGCTGCGGGCCAAGTTCGGCGCGATGGTGGAGATTCCGTCCGCCGCGCTGCGGGCGCGCTCGATCCTCCAGGAGGTCGAGTTCCTCTCGCTGGGCACCAACGACCTGGCGCAGTACACCTTCGCGGCCGACCGTCAGGTCGGTGCGGTGTCGCGGCTCCAGGACCCGTGGCAGCCCGCGCTGCTCGACCTGGTGGCGGCGTCGGCGGAGGCCGCGCAGGCCGAGGGCAAGAGCTGTGGTGTCTGCGGTGAGGCCGCCTCCGATCCGCTGCTGGCGTGTGTGCTGGCCGGTCTGGGTGTCACCAGCCTCTCCATGGGTGCGGCCTCCATTCCGTATGTGCGCGCGACGCTGGCCAAGCACACGCTGGCGCAGTGCGAGCGGGCCGCCTCCGCGGCGCGCGCGGCGGACACCGCGGAGGATGCCCGCCGGGCGGCGCAGGCGGTGCTGTCCGGCGAATGAGCCGGTGAGCTGTGAGATGTGAGCCGTGGGCTTTGGGCTTTGAGCTGTTGATGAAGGCGTCCCGCCGGGTGGCGGGACGCCTTCGGTCATTCCGGGCGGCTGAGCGGGATGCCCGCCCGGTATTCGACGCCGTGCTCCGGGGGGATGGGTTCACCGGTCTCGGCGTCGGTGCAGTACGCGGTGAACACCTCCGCCTCGCTCAGCGGGCGCAGCCAGCCGTCCTGCAGCGCCCAGCCGCGGACCGTCTCCGGGGAGTCCGCCACGATGGTGCGCAGCACCAGGCCACCGGGGCTGCGCAGGGCGAAACCGCAGGCCAGGACGGTGCGGAAGACCAGCCCCGAGGGCTCGGCCAGCTTCGGCGGGCCCGCTTCCCGGGCGTCGGCGTGGAGCACGGCGACCAGCGAGGTGCCGTCCGCCGGGACGCTGCAGACCAGATGGTGGACGCCCGGCCCGACCGCCTCGACGACCGCGCGCAGCGCGGCCCCGGCGCGGTCGAACGCGGCGCGGGCGGTGGTGTCGTCATGGCACTCCCCGCGGTGGCCGGCGCGGGAGAGCAGCGCCGTGGCGTACTCCCAGGTGGCCTGCTCCTCGGCCACGCCGATGAGCCGGGGCACCAGGCGGGCGATCGGCTGGCCCTCGTAGGTGACGGTGCCGCCCCCGGCGGCCAGCTCCGCCGTATAGCGCGTGCGGCTCGCGGCGGCGTCCGGGTCGAGCCGGGTGTCCGCGCAGAACTCCTCGTAGGCGACGGGGTCGAAGAGGGCGACGGTGGTGTGCACGCCCTTGGCGGCGAGCGCCTTCAACAGCCCCTCCATCTCCCGTAGGTACGCTCCGTGGTCGTCGAAGGCGAATGACGCGTAGTGCCGCATGGCGGCGAAGTCCCGCTCGTCGGCGAGCAGGGCCACGGTGCTGGGCACCTCTCTGCGGAGGGCGCGCCGGGTGGTCTGCCTCCTCGTGCGCTGCCGCGTCGTCGGCTTCTGTGTCTTCGGCTTGCTGTGCCCGCCCGGGCGGTTCCGGTGGCTCCTGCGTCCGGTGTGCGCCATGACTCCCCCTCAGCGCGGATGTTCAGTGCTCACTCACCGTAACCGGGACCACTGACAACGCTCCGTCACCGCGGTCCCGTACCAGGTGGCGCTGGGCGCCGCACATCGCGGCGAGCCCTGCGCCGAGGCCGAGCCAGCCGAGGGGGCCCACCGCGATCGCCGCCGTCACCGCGAGGGGTCCCGCACTGCGCTGGACGGCCTGGGCCAGGCCGTGCACGCCGAGGTAGGCGCCTTGTGCGGTGGGCGGGGCGAGGACCACGGACAGCTCCCAGGAGATCGTGGCGTGCAGCATCTCCGCGACGGTGAACGCGGTGGCGGCCAGCACCAGCGTGGCGGCCGCGAACCAGGGCGCGCCGACGGTCGAGGCGGCCAGCGCGGCCCCGCCGACGAGGAAGGCACCGGCCAGCGGCCACAGCGAGGTGCGTGCGGTGTGCGGGGTGGCGCCGAAGCGGGCGAACGGGACCTGGAAGAGCACCACGAGCACGTTGTTGAGGACGAGCAGCAGGGGGACGAGTTGATGCGGTGTACTGGTGGCCGTCACGGCCCACAGCGGCAGGCCGACCTTGAAGACGGAGTCGTCGAGGAAGAGGACGGCCTCGCTGGCGGTGTAGGCGAGATAGCGGCGGTCGCGCCAGGGGTTGGGGGCAGTGGTCTTCTCGGGTGCGGATGCGGATTCCGCGGGGGCGGGTGCGGACTCAACGGTGGCTGATGCGGATTCCGCGGAGGCGGATTCGCCGGGTTCCGCGGATGCGGATGCGGCCGCGATGCGGGAGGCCGAGGGCGGTTCGGCGCAGCCGAGTGTGAACAGCGCGGAGGCGACGAAGGAGAGCGCGTCGCCGATCAGCAGCCAGCGGTAGACCGTGACCGTGCCGCCGGTGAGTGCCGCGGCCGCCGCGAGACCGCCGACGGCCCAGCCGACGTTCATCGCGGTGCGGCTGATGGCCTGGTAGCGGACGCGCTCGGGGCCTGCGACACGGGTCGCGTACAGCTTGGTCAGGACGGAGGCCGCACGGTCGCCGAGGCTGCCCACCGAGGCGATGGCGAGCAGGAGCCGGAGGTCGGTGGTGGTGAGGAGGGCCGATGAGGCGGCGGCGCGCACCAGTTGGACGGTGATCAGGAGTGGGCGCAGCCGGACGCGGTCGGCGAGGAGGCCGCCGAGGGGCGGGCCCGCGATGCCGATGGCTCCGGATACGGCGAGCAGCACGCCGATCTCGGCGGTGCTGAGCCCGGCGGCGAAGGTGAAGTAGAGCGTCGCGGTCGCGCCCCACAGGCCCGAGCCGATCCGGTCGACGAAGGTGACGATCAGCATGCGTCGGCCGTCCCGGCCGCCGGGGATGCGGTCGCTGAGCGCGGTGCGGCGCGTTGGCTTGCCCACCCTGGTCCCCCTTGACATTCTCTTTTGTATTGATACAGAGTTACATCTGTGGCGACACAATATGAGATCACCGGTGCGTCGGCCAAGGGGATTGCCGCGTCCGTCGAACAAGGCGTGGTGGAGGGGGCGTTGGCACCCGGTACCGCGCTGCCTCCGGTGCGTCGGCTGGCGGAGCGGCTGGGCGTCAGCCCCGGCACCGTCGCGACCGCCTACAAGGAGCTGCGGCGGCGCGGGATCGTGGTGACCCAGGGGCGGGGCGGCACGGTGGTCGCCCCGACGCCCGCCGTCGCCTCGCGCCGCCCGCCGCCGGTGCCGGATGGCGTGCGCGATCTGGCGGGCGGTCATCCCGATCCGGCCTTCCTGCCTGCCCTGTTGCCGACCGCGCGGCTGTCCCCCGGAGTGCGGTCGCACCGCGCCCAGCCCCGGCTGGCCGGTCTGGAGGAGCTGACCCGCGCCTGGTACGAGCGCGACGGCGTACCGGCCGAGCACCTGAGCTTCGCCCATGGCGCGCTGGACTGCGTGGCCCGGCTGCTGTCGGTCGAGCTCAGACCGGGTGACGCGGTGGCGATGGAGGACCCCGGTTACCACCATCTGCTGGACCTCGTCCCGGCGCTGGGGCTGCGGAGCGTGCCGGTGGCCGTGGACGACGAGGGGATCCGGCCGGACGCGCTCCGGGCTGCGCTGCGGGCGGGGGCGCGTGCGCTGATCTGCAGCCCGCGCGGGCAGAACCCCTACGGCGGCTGGTTCTCGGCGGGGCGCCGGGATGAGCTGCTGGGGGTTCTGGGCGAGGCGCCGGGTGAGGTGCTGGTGATCGAGGACGATCATGCCGCGGATGTCGCGGGGGTGCCGCTGTACAGCCTCACGGCGGGTGGCTCGGGCGGCGCCGCGGGCCCTCCGGCGCGTTGGGCGCAGGTGCGCACCGTCTCCAAGCACCTGGGGACCGACCTGCGGTGGGGCGCGCTCGCCTGCGACCGTACGACGCTGGCGCGCCATGACGGCCGGATGCTGCTGACCTCGGGCTGGGTCAGCCATGTGCTGCAGGAAACGGTCGCCCGGCTGATGACCGACCCGGAGACCCAGGGCCTGGTCACCGCGGCGCGGTCCGCCTACGCCCGACGGCGTGAGGCCCTGCTGGCCGCGCTGTCGGCCCGCGGGATCGCCGCGCACGGGGCGAGCGGGATGAATGTGTGGGTGCCGGTGCGGGACGAGGCCGCGGTGGTCAACGGGT
>NZ_JAAAYH010000501.1:0-6214 GCF_018035285.1 Streptomyces sp. MK37H
GACCTGACCGTCGAGGTCCGCCAGGAAGGCACGGTCCGCCACGCGGCGACGAGAGTCATGCGCCTCCGCATCCCCGACTGACCCGTGCGTTGTGGCCCCCTGGCGCCGCGCCCATGATCCGACCGTGGTCGCCCCGCCTGGCACCGGCGATCGGCCACGACGGCCTACGCGCCGAGCCGGGAGGCGACCCGCGCGGAGGGTCACGCCCTGGGCCGGGCACCACCCGTCGAGCCTGCCGAGTCTGCCAAGTCTGCCGAGCCCGTCGAGCCCGTCGAGCCCGCTGAGCCCGCTGAGCCCGTCGAGCCCGCCGCATCCTCCGGATCCGGCGGCCCGGTGATCACCGCCGTCACCCGGCTGCCCGGGGGCAGTTCGCCCCGCTCCGCCAGCCCGTACACACCCCACAGCATCTTCGCCACGTACCGCCGCTCCAGCCGGACCCCGTGCCGCGCCTCGAACTCCGCCGCGAACGCCTCCAGCTCCGCCGGGACGCGCCCGTAGCCGCCGCCGTGGTAGCCGTGCTCGATCCGCCAGGTGTCGAATGGTCGTCCCCACCCCTGCTCGTGCAGTCGTGTGATCTCGCCGTCCAGGTAGCCCTCCGCCCCCTTCAGGACGGCGAACCCCACCGCCCGCGCACCGGCAGGGAGCGCGGCGGCGATCCCGGCCAGCGTGCCGCCCGTGCCCACCGCGCAGCACACCACATCGTCCGGCCCCAGGCCGGGCAGCTCCGCGACGAGCTCCGCCGCCCCGCGCGCCGCCAGGACATTCGTACCGCCCTCCGGGAGCACGTAGGCGCGCCCCCACCGCTCCTCCAGCGCCCGTAGGGTGCCAGGGTCGTCCTCGCCCAGGCCGCGCAGCGTCTCGCGGTAGGCGGAGCGGGTGACGAAGGCCAGCTCCATGCCGTGTGCCTCGGCCCGCGCCAGCGACCAGTTGCGTGGCGCGTCGGCCAGCTCGTCGCCCCGGATGACCCCGACCGTCGACAGCCCGTACGCGGCCCCCGCCGCGGCCACCGCCCGGATGTGGTTGGAGTACGCCCCGCCGAAGGTGACCAGCCGGGTGTGGCCGCGCTCGACGGCCGCGCGCAGATTCGGGGTGAGCTTGCGCCACTTGTTGCCCGGCACCAGCGGATGGATGAGATCGTCCCGCTTCATCCGCAGCACCACGCCCCGGTCGGCGAGCCACGGGTCGGCCGCGTCCCGTACGGGGGACGGCAGCCGGGGCCGTATCGGGCTGGTGGTGTCTGGCGGGCGTCTCACCTCTCCATTCTCTCCGTCGCCCCGCGGTCGCTGAGTCGTGCCGGGGGCGACGCGTCGGAAAATATTGACGCGTCGGAAAATGTTGACGCGTCGGGAATCTCCGACGTAATCTCCGAGCCGTGCCCACAGACGTCTTCAGCGCGCTCGCCAACCCCGTGCGCCGCAAGCTGCTCGACTGCCTCCGCGACGGCCCCCGCGCCGTCAACGATCTGGCGGGCGAGTTCGAGCTGAGCAGACCGGCGATCTCGGAACATCTCCAGGTGCTCCGGCACGCCCGGCTCGTACGGGAGGAGCCGCGGGGGCGGCAGCGGTACTACCACCTGGAGCCGGATCCGCTCGCCGAGGTGCAGCAGTGGCTGCATCCCTTCGAGCACTACTGGCGCGCCCGGCTCCACGCGCTGCGCGACGTCCTCGACGAGGAGAACCCATGACCGAGCCCGATGCCATCCACTGCGACCAGTTCCTGCCCCACCCTCCGGCCGTCGTGTGGAAGGCCCTCACCGATCCGCGGCTGCACGCGCGGTGGTGGGCCGCGGGCGATGTGCGGGCGGAGGTCGGGCACCGCTTCACGCTCGACATGGGCCCCTGGGGAGAGCAGCCCTGCGAGGTGATCGCCGTCGAGCCTGAGCGGCTGCTGAGCTACCGGTTCGCCGAGGCCACCCTCGACACCACCATCACCTGGCGTCTCGAACCGGAGGGCGCCGGCACCCGGCTCTTCCTCGAGCACGCCGGGTTCGATCTCGACTCCCCGCTCGGCAGGAAGGCGCTCGACGGCATGGGCCGCGGCTGGCCCTCGGTCCTCGAGCACCTCGCGACGGTCCTCGCCGAACCGGCGGGCTGATCAACGAGCCTTACGAGAAGCGCGCTATCGCCGTCATCGTCGGCCGCAGATTCCGTACCGCGGGCAGCCATCGCATCAGCGGCGCCAGCGCCCCGTAGTAGAACCCCCGCCCGCGCGGCGGCGGCACCTCGCGCACGTCCGTGATCGCCGGATGGGCCGTCCGCACCTTCGGCAGCTCACCCGCGTTCATGCCCCATGGCATGGGCGGCGCGCGGTAGCCCCGCGCGGTGCGCATCTCGCCGCGCATCGTCCGGGCGCTGAACCACCGCGGCACCGCGTCGAAGACCAGCGCACCGCCCCGGAACCGCTCGGCGCACCCCGCGATCAGGTCCTTCACCTCGGTCGGCCGGAGATACATCAGCAGCCCCTGCGCGGTGATCAGCACCCCGCGCGCCGGATCGACCTCGTCCCGCCAGGACAGGTCGAGCGCCGAGCGGGCGAGGGTGCGCCGCCGCTCCTCGTCCGGCAGCAGCGCCCGCCGCACCTCGGCGGTCTCCGGCAGCTCCACGCACAGCCAGCGCGCCCGCCCGTTGTCCACCCGCCAGTACTGCGTCTCCAGACCCTCGGCGAGCGCGACGACCGTGCCGTCCGGATGCTCGTCGAGGAAGGCCCGTACGGTGGTGTCGAACGTGCGGACCCGCAGCGCCTGGCCCTGTGCCAGCAGCGGGCTGGGCGCCCCGAAGGTCTCCTCGAAGGGGTAGTCGATGCGGTCGACCAGCTCCACGGCCTTGGGGTCGTCCAGCACGGTCCGCGCCCGGCGGGCCTCGGCGGCCCGCATATAGAGGTTCCACAGCAGGGTCTCGGGCACCTCGCTCAGCTCGACGCGCCGACCGCCCTTGCCGTCCCTCGTGCCGTCCCCGTCCCTGTTCCCGTTCCTGTCCGGTCCGGCGTCCGCCATGGCGTCGTCACTCCTCGCACGCGCGTCCTCGGCGTTCTCGCCCCCACCGCCTCCACCGCCATTCAACCTCACCCGATCCCTCATCCGGAACGGCGAACGCCCCGGCCCCCGGACGAATCCGGGGCCGGGGCGTTCAGGCGGTACGGCGGTCGTTCAACCCGCCTCGGCCGGAACCGGGCCGATCGCCCGGCCCGCCCACTCGGGGGCCTTCTCGAGCAGATCCGTCAGCCGCTCCTTCACCTCATCGGGGAACGGAGCCGAGCGGCTCTCCTTCTGGTCGATGTGGAGCGCGAGCAGCTCGGTCGTGGCCACGGGGGCGCCGTTCGGCTCGCCCACATGCATTTCGTGGGTGAACCGGACCTTCTTCTCGTCCACGCCGATGACGCGCGTACGAATGGTGAGTTCGGCGCCCTCCTCGACCTCGTTCAGGTACCGGATGTGCGACTCCACGGTGTAGAGGGAGCAGCCGGTCTTGGCGCGGTAGGCGGAGTCGAGCCCGGTCTCCACCATCATCTCGTCGGTGCTGTGGCCGAAGACGAGGACGTAGAACGCCTCGCTCATATGGCCGTTGTAGTCGATCCACTCGGGACGTACGGTCTGCCGGTAGTCGGGGAGCGTGCTGCTCACTTCTCGTCTCCCATGGTGCTGGGGGTATGTGCGATGCCGTCCGTCCCCTCGGTGCGCTGCCGCGGCAGACGGCCAGTCGCCCGCAGGACGTCTATGACGCCCTGGTCCCGCTCCGCGACGAGCTGCGCGATGGTACGGCTGCCCGCCGCCTCGTCACAGCCGTCGACCATGGCCGCACGCAGCGTGTCGTCCAGCTCAGGCGCCTCGAGACGGGTCCACGGAGACTTCAACGAGGGTCCGAAGTGGTCGAGCATATGTCCCATGCCTCCGTCGCCGCCCGCCAGGGCGAACGTGAGGCACGGACCCATGAACGCCCACCGCAGTCCGGGCCCCTCGGTGATGGAGTCGTCGATCTCCTTCACCGTGGCCTCACCGTTGGCCACCATGTGCAGGGCCTCCCGCCACAGCGCCTCCTGGAGCCGGTTGGCGATGAAGCCGGGCAGCTCGCGCTCCATGGTGATCACGGACTTGCCCGCCACCTCGTAGAAGCGCGAGGCCCACTCGACCGCCGCGGCGTCGGTCTGCTTCCCGCCGACGACCTCGACCAGCGGAATGAGATACGGCGGGTTGAAGGGGTGGCCGACGACGAGGCGGCCGGGGCCGGCGGCCGCGGTCTGCATATCGGTCATCGGATAGCCGGAGGTGGAGGACGCGATGACGACCCCGGGCGGGGCCGCCGCGTCCAGCTGGGCCAGCAGCGACCGCTTGAGCTCCAGCTTCTCGGGGGCGCTCTCCTGGACGAACTGCGCGTCGGCCACCGCCTCCGCCAGGGTCGCGGTGACGGTCAGCCGGTCGGGGGAGGCGCCGTCGGCGAGGCCGATCTGCTCCAGGGCGGGCCAGGCGGCCGCCACCAGACGGCGCAGCTTCTCCTCGGCGTCGGGGGCCGGGTCCCAGGCGGTGACGTCGTAGCCGCGCGCCAGGAAGTGGGCGACCCAGCCGCCGCCGATGACTCCGGCGCCGACGCAGGCGACGCGGCGTACCTCTTCGGGGGCGCAGGGGGATGAGGGCATGGCGGTCCTAAGGGTGTGAGGGGGAGAAGAAGAGAGGGGAGCCGGCGGGGGGATCACGCGCGGGGCTTGAGGCCCAGCCGCTGCCGCGCCTCGTCCGGCGTGGCGACCTTCGCGCCCAGCAGCTCCGTGATCTGGACCGCGCGCTCGACGAGCTGGCCGTTGGTGGCCTTGACGCCCCGGCTGAGGTAGAGGTTGTCCTCAAGACCGACCCGTACGTTCCCGCCGAGCAGGATGGACTGCGCCACCCACGGCATCTGCATCCGGCCCAGCGCGAAGCTGGCCCACTGGGCGCCCTCGGGCAGCATGTTGACCATCGAAGCGAGCACGCCCGGATCGGCCGGGGCGCCCCACGGGATGCCCATGCACAGCTGGAAGACGGTCGGGTCGTCCAGCAGCCCCTCGTCCAGCAGCTGCTTGGCGAACCACAGCTGCCCGGTGTCGAAGATCTCCAGCTCGGGGCGTACGCCCAGCTCCTGGATGCGCTTGGCGCCGGTGCGCAGCATGTCGGGGGTGGAGATGTAGAGGTTGCTGCCGTCGCCGAAGTTGAGCGAGCCGCAGTCCAGGGTGCAGATGTCGGGGAGCAGGTCCTCGACGTGGGGGAGCCGGTCCAGGCCGCTGACCAGGTCGGTGCCGGGGAGGTGGGTGAGCGGGTGCTCCGGGTCGATGACCAGGTCGCCGCCCATGCCCGCGGTGAGGTTGATGACGACGTCGGTGCCGGTCTCCTTGACCCGCTCCACGACCTCGCGGTAGAGCCGCGGATCGCGGGCGGGGGCGCCGGTCTCGGGGTCGCGCACGTGGATGTGGACCACGGCCGCCCCGGCCTCCGCGGCCTCGACGGCGGAGCGGGCTATCTGCTCGGGGGTGACGGGGACATGGGGGCTGCGGCCCACGGTGTCACCGGCGCCGGTCAGGGCACAGGTGATGATGACGCTGTCGTTCATGGGCATGGGCTTCTCTCCCTCTCTTGCGGTGCACCGCACTCTTGTGGTGCTTCAGCTACGGTCCGGGCCGGTCGGCCGGTCCGGGCGCATCGGCGCCGGAGCGCCGTGCGGTCAACTCGGTGTCCACGTACGCGTTGCAGGCGATGTCCATGGCCTCGGCGCTCGTACCGCCCGCACCGGGCCCGGTGGCCAGCACCTGGATGGCGAGTCCGTCGATCAGCGCGGTCAGGCGCAGCGCGCTGAACTCCGGGTCGACGGCGCGGAAGACCCCCTGCTCGATACCGCGCCGGATCACCTCGGCCACGGTCTGCCGCCACTGCTGGTAGAAGTCGGCGTGCAGCCGCCCGATGGCCGTGGACCGCGCGGCCTCGGCCCACAGGTCCATCCACACCAGCCACTGCTGCCGCTGCCGCTCGGTGTACGGCACCTGCAGCGCGATCAGCTGCCGCAGCTCCTCGCGCGCGTCGTCGGCCTCGGCGATCCGGGCGGCGCGGCGCGCGGTGTCCTCGTCCATGCACCAGCGCACGGCGGCTTCGAGCAGCTCGGAGCGGCCCGGGAAGTGGTAGTGGATGGTGGCGGTGCTGGTGTCGCAGGCGGCGGCGATGTCGGCGACGCGTACGGCGTGGAAGCCGCGCTCGGCGATG
>NZ_JAAAYH010000502.1:0-6146 GCF_018035285.1 Streptomyces sp. MK37H
CCCGCCACAGGCGTCACGATCCAGCGGACACCGCCCGGCCCGCAGCCGGAGCGGGCGGCATGGGACTCCGCCCCTGGACCCCGGAGCCTGGAGCGGACCCCCAGCTGCGGGAAGTGGCAAGGAGAGGAACAGCCCGCCGCAGGCGTCACGGTCCGGCGGACACCCCTAGAAGACGGACCAGCCCGTCAGCGTGGTGAAGTGGTCCAGGGCCGCCACTCCGGCCACCGAGTTGCCGCGGGCGTCGAGGCCGGGGCTCCAGACGCACAGCGCGCAGCGACCGGGCACCACCGCGACGATGCCGCCGCCGACCCCGCTCTTGCCGGGCAGCCCGACGCGGTAGGCGAAGTCGCCCGCCGCGTCGTACGTACCGCAGGTGAGCATGACCGCGTTGACCCGCTTGGCCTCGCTGCTCGACAGGAGCCGGGAGCCGTCCGCGCGCAGCCCGTGTCGGGCGAGGAAGCCGCCGGCCAAGGCGAGATCGCGGCAGCTCATCTCGATCGAGCACTGCCAGAAGTAGTGCTCCAGGACGGTCGGCACGGGGTTGTCGAGGTTGCCGTAGCCGGCCATGAAGTGGGCGAGGGCGGCATTACGGTCGCCATGGGCGGTCTCGGAGGCGGCGACCTCCTGGTCGAAGGCGAGGTCCGGATTGCCGCTCTCGGCGCGCAGGAAGTCCAGCATGGTGGTGCTGGCGTCGCCGGTAAGGGTGTGCAGCCGGTCGGTGACGACGAGCGCCCCGGCGTTGATGAACGGATTGCGCGGGATGCCGTGCTCGTACTCCAGCTGCACCAGGGAGTTGAAGGGGTTGCCCGAGGGCTCCCGGCCGACCCGCCGCCACAGCTTCTCGCCGTCGTCGGCGAGGACGAGCGCGAGGCTGAACACCTTGGAGATGGACTGCATCGAGAAGGGCCGCTCCCAGTCGCCGACCCCGGTGACCCGGCCGTCGACATCGGCGAGGGCGATCCCGAAGCGGTCCGCGTCCACCGAGGCGAGCGCCGGGATGTACTGGGCCACCCGACCCCGGCCGATCTGCGGCCGCACATGGGCCGCGACCTCCTCCAGCACTGCCTGGTAGTCCATGGTGCGGTGCGTCTCCTGTTGCGAGGTCGTACGGATGAACCGGTCCGCACGATAACGCGCCCCCTACCATTCATCACCCCATGTGTTTATGGGTGTTCGGTGGGTAAGCAAGTGGGTGAACGAGGCGGGCCGCGACCGGGGCTCGCCTCAGGACCAGAACGGAGGCGGGGCATGGCCTCACCCATGTCCGCGGGGGACTTCCTGGCGGCGCTGACGAACGAGGGCTTACAGGTGACGCAGGTCGGCGACTGGCGGCACCACAACCGGAACCACAAGGGGCCGTGGGGCCCGGTGCACGGGGTGATGATCCACCACACCGTCACCTCCGGCACCGAGGAGACCGTGGAGATCTGCCGGGACGGCTTCGAGGGGCTGCCCGGCCCGCTGTGCCACGGCGTGATCGCCAAGGACGGCGGCGTCCATCTGGTCGGCTACGGCCGCGCCAACCACGCCGGGCTGGGCGACGACGACGTCCTGCGGGCGGTGATCGCCGAGAAGGCCCTCCCCTCGGACAACGAGGCGAACACGGACGGGAACCGCGCCTTCTACGGCTTCGAATGCGAGAACCTGGGCGACGGCGAGGACCCGTGGCCCGAGGCCCAGCTGGACGCGATCGCGCGGGCCGCGGCGGCCGTGTGCCGCCATCACGGCTGGACCGAGCGTTCGGTGATCGGCCACCTCGAATGGCAGCCGGGCAAGGTGGATCCGCGCGGCTTCACCATGGCCTCGATGCGCGACCGGATCCGCGAACAGCTCAAGTAGGACGCTGAAGGATCCACAGAGCACCCGTGCGGAAGCGCGTAACGCGTAACGCGTAGCGCGTAAGGGCGGGCGCGGAGGGGTCGGGGCTCAGGCTCCCTCCTCCGTGGCCCCCTCCCGGTAGAGCGCCGCCTCCTCCAGGTCCAGCCGCCGCAGCAGCGACCGCAGCATCTCCTCGTCGATCCGCCGGGCGTCCCGCAGTTCCACGAACACCGCCCGCTCGGCCTCGATCATCTCCCGGGCCAGCCTCCGATAGGTGTCGTCCGCCGATTCGCCGGTCACCTCGTTGACCGCGCCCAGCCGCTCCCACACTGCGTTGCGGCGCTGCTCCAGCACCGTGCGCAGCCGGTCGGCGAGCGGCGACGGCAGGGCGTTGCGCTCATCGGCGAGCAGCTCCGCCAGCCGGCGCTCGGCCGCCAGCGACGCGGTGTTCTGCGCCTGGGCCTCGGCGAGGGTCTCGGCGTGGGGGTCGCGGCCGGGCAGCCCGAGCAGCCGGATCAGGGACGGCAGGGTGAGCCCATGGACCACCAGGGTGCCGATGACGGTCGTGAAGGTCAGGAAGAGGATCAGATTGCGGGCCGGGAAGGGGGCCCCGCCGTGCACGGTCTCCGGGATCGAGAAGGCGATGGCCAGCGAGACCACCCCGCGCATCCCGGCCCAGCCGACGACGACCGGCGCGGTCCAGTTGGTGCCGGGCTCGCGCTCGCGGATCCCGGGGAAGAGCATGCGCGGCACGAACGTCGCCGGGAAGACCCAGACGTAGCGGGCGGCCACCACGGCCAGGAAGACGAGGGCCGCGTACCAGGCGGCCTCGCCCGCCCCGTACTCCCCCAGGCCGCCCACCACGACCCGCAGTTGCAGCCCGATCAGCGCGAACACCGCCGACTCCAGAACGAAGTCGATCATGCGCCAGACCGCCGCCTCCTGGAGCCGGGTGGCGAAGTCGACCTGCCAGGAGTGGTGTCCGAGGTAGAGCCCGACCACCACGACGGCCAGCACACCCGACGCCCCGACCTGCTCGGCGACGGCGTAGGCGACGAAGGGGATGAGCAGCGAGAGGGTGTTCTGGAGCAGGGCGTCCCGCAGCCGGGTGCGCAGCCAGTGCAGCGGCACCATCAGGATCAGACCGACCACGACGCCGCCGATGGCCGCGAAGGCGAACTCCCGCAGCCCCTCGGTCCAGCTGACGCCCTCTCCCACGGCAGCGGCCACCGCCACCCGGTAGGCGGTGATCGCGGTCGCGTCGTTGAACAGGGACTCGCCCTGGAGGAGCGTGGTGAGCCGGGCGGGCAGCCCGATCCGGCGGGCGATGGCGGTGGCGGCCACGGCGTCCGGCGGCGCGACCACCGCGCCCAGCACGAGGGCGGCGGTCAGCGGCAGCTGCGGGATCAGCAGATGGGCGACCACGCCGACCGCGACCGTCGCGAAGAGCACATACCCGACGGAGAGCAGCGCGATCGGCCGCAGATTGGCGCGCAGGTCGAGGTACGAGCTGTCCAGCGCGGCGCTGTGCAGCAGCGGCGGCAGCACCAGGGGCAGCACGATATGCGGGTCCAGGGTGTAGTCCGGCACCCCCGGCACGTACGAGACGACGAGCCCGGCCGCGACCAGCAGCAGCGGCGCGGGCACCGGGGTCCGGCGCGCCGCGCCCGCGACCACCGCGCTGCCCGCGACCAGCATCAACAACGGCAATACGTCCATCGTCCGGCCCTGTCTCCGTCGGCCGTCCCGACGGTCGTCCATGTGCTCGCCCACGCGGCGTTTTAGTCTGGCAATCATGAACGAGTGCCCGCATGTTCCCGCACTGCCGCGTCCCGAACCGGAGCCGCGGTCCGACACCTGTCCCGAATGCCTGGCGGTCGGCAGCCACCCCGTCCAGCTGCGGAAGTGTCTGGTGTGCGGCCATGTGGGCTGCTGCGACTCCTCGCCGTACCAGCACAGCACCCGCCACTTCGAGGAGACCGGCCATCCGGTGATGCGCAGCTTCGAGGAGGGCGAGGACTGGCGCTGGTGCTTCGTGGATCAGCTCATCGTGGGGTGAGATGCCGGCGTGTGGTCAGTCCCAGCTCCGCGGACGCCCTGGTCTTGGCGCTTTCCGCGCAATGTCGGAGATCGACTGCCGCGTTTGTCGGTGCGGCCCGCTAGCCTTCACCACATGATCCGATCAGCGAAGCCGTCCGACGTTCCGGCGATCCATGCGATGATCCGCGAGCTGGCGGACTACGAGCGGGCTCCGCAGGAGGCGAAGGCCACCGAGGAGCAGCTGCGCGAGGCGCTCTTCGGGGCGCATCCCGCGGTGTTCGCGCTGATCGCCGAGGAGGCCGGTGGCGCCGGAGAGCCCGCCGGTCCGGTGGGGTTCGCCCTGTGGTTCCGTAACTTCTCCACCTGGACAGGCACCCATGGCGTGTACCTGGAGGACCTGTACGTCACCCCGCGGGCCCGCGGGGGCGGCCACGGCAAGGCGCTGCTCGCCGAGCTGGCGCGGATCTGCGTGGAGCGGGGATATGCCCGTTTCGAATGGTCGGTGCTCGACTGGAACGAGCCCGCGATCGGCTTCTACGCCGCGATCGGCGCGGAGGCGATGGACGAATGGACGGTGCGCAGGCTCTCGGGAGAGCCGCTGCGAGCGCTGGCCGCTCAGGCCATGGGCACCGCCGTGACCAGCGATTTCCTGAGTGAGGCGACATCTCTTTCGAATTGAGACCGCAAACCCTCTAGCCACGCTGCGTACTCATGTGCTTACTATGAGTGATATCGCGGCCTTGTGGGCCGGGGTTCACCCGTGATGGGGGCCGTGCATCGTCCGGGCGACACCGAACCGCAGATCGCGATAGCGTCGCAGCCAAAGTACATACAGCGCCGACCCGTATCACCCTCCACCATAAGGGTTCGGGGCCGACGCTCCAATCAGCTCAGCTCAATCAGCTTGTGTCACCTTGGAGGTGAGGGTGTCCCAGATCGCAGGCGAGCCCGGGACCCAGGACTTCGTGGAAGTCCGGCTGCCCGCTGCGGGTGCCTATCTGTCGGTGCTGCGGACGGCCACCGCCGGCCTCGCAGCCCGCTTGGACTTCACCCTCGACGAAATCGAGGATCTGCGTATCGCCGTCGACGAGGCATGCGCGATCCTGCTGCAGCAAGCCGTGTCCGGCAGTGTGCTGAGCTGCGTCTTCCGCTTGATCGACGACGCACTCCAGGTGACCGTCTCGGCTCCCACCACCGACGGTCGCGCCCCCGAGCGCGACACCTTCGCCTGGACGGTGCTCTCCGCACTGGCGGGCAAGGTGGACTCGACGGTGGCCGAGGACCGAACGGTCAGCATCAGCCTGTACAAGGAGCGCGGCGCCGGCCCCGGACAGCCGTGACGGAACAAGGGGGCTCCGTGAGCACTGCATCATCGCGGGGAGTAGGTACCCCGGCCATCCCGCACCCGCCGGCCCGGCCGCATCCCGCGGACTCGGAAGCGGCAGGAGACCGACCAGAGCGGGCGGACCACATGGATCAGCACGAGCAGGTGCATCAGCAGCACGATCCGCAGGACCGGAGTGGCGCGCGGGCGATGTTCGCCGAGCTGCGACGGCTGCCGGAGGGCTCCACCGAGCGGGCCGAGCTGCGCAACCACCTCGTGCGAATGCATCTGCCGCTGGTGGAGCACCTGGCCCGGCGCTTCCGCAACCGCGGTGAGCCGCTGGACGACCTCACCCAGGTCGCCACCATCGGGCTGATCAAGTCCGTGGACCGGTTCGACCCGGACCGCGGTGTGGAGTTCTCCACCTATGCGACGCCCACGGTCGTGGGCGAGATCAAGCGCCACTTCCGCGACAAGGGCTGGGCGGTGCGGGTGCCGCGCCGGCTTCAGGAGCTGCGGCTGTCGCTGACCACGGCCACCGCGGAGCTCTCCCAGCGCCATGGCCGCGCCCCGACCGTCCATGAGCTGGCCCAGCATCTGTCCATCTCCGAGGAGGAGGTGCTGGAGGGGCTGGAGTCCGCCAATGCCTACAGCACCCTGTCCCTGGACGTCCCGGACACGGACGACGAGTCCCCGGCGGTCGCCGACACCCTCGGTGCGGAGGACGAGGCGCTCGAGGGCGTCGAGTACCGCGAGTCGCTCAAACCCCTGCTGGAGGATCTGCCGCCGCGCGAGAAGAAGATCCTGCTGCTGCGCTTCTTCGGCAATATGACGCAGTCGCAGATCGCGCAGGAGGTCGGCATCTCCCAGATGCATGTCTCCCGGCTGCTGGCCCGCACCCTCGCGCAGTTGCGCGACAAGCTGCTGGTCGAGGAGTAGCAAGCGCTACGGGGTGCCCTGCGGC
>NZ_JAAAYH010000503.1:0-6139 GCF_018035285.1 Streptomyces sp. MK37H
GGATGCGGAGTTGGGCGGGGCCGTCGGAGTGGCGGACGGCGTTGGTGACCAGCTCGCAGGTCAGGAGTTCCGCCGTGTCGGTCAGCTCGGCCATGCCGTGGGAGGAGAGGACCGCCCGGAGGGTGACCCGTGAGATCCGTGCGGCGCGTGGGTCGTTGGGCAGGCGGAGGGAGTAGGTCCAGGGGTCGGAGGACGGCGGTACGTTGGCCATGGAGTCTCCCTCGGGCGGGTGGAGTTCAGTGGGTTCGGCCCACACCGTAGAGCAGCGAGTGGTAGACCTGCTACGAAATCGACAGCAGCGCTGCCAAATGACTTCGTGTGGGTGACGAGGGAGAGCCGATGCCGCCGAGTAGTACTCCGACGTTGACGCAGCGCCGCCTTGGCGCGGAGCTGCGGAAGCTTCGTGAACGAGCGGGCTTGTCTTCAACCGCTGCCGCCGCGCGGCACGGGATCATTCAGGCTCGTCTGAGCAGTATCGAGGCCGGTCGATATCCGGTGAGCGCGGATCGTGTGCGGCTCTTCGCACGCAACTACAGCTGCGCGGAGGACGATCTGGTGGACGCGATGGCGGAGATGACAGGCGGGCGCACACGAGGCTGGTGGGATGAGTGCCGGGAGCATCTACCAGCCAGTTTCGCCGATCTGGCGGAGCTGGAGCACCATGCCCGGGAGATCCGCGTCGCGGTGGTCATCCATATCCCCGCGCTGTTGCAGACCGTCGATCACGCCCGGGCAGTGTTGCGGGAAGCGGCTCCGCCGCTGAGGGCTTACGAGGTGGAGCACCGGCTGTCTTACCGGATGAAGCGCCAGGCGATTCTCCATGAGGGCAGACCGGTGTCGTACACCGCGATCATCCACGAGGCTGCCCTGCGGATGGAGTTCGGTGGGCTGCGCACGGTGCGCGCACAGCTCGAACACGTCATCGCGATGGGCGAGCTGGACAACATCAACGTTCGGGTAATCCCGTTCAGTGGCGGCGGGACCTTCCCTGGTACAGGGCAATCGTTCGATTATGTGTCTGGCGCCGTGCCGCAGCTCGACACGGTGCAGCTCGACTCAGCTCACGGGTGTCAGTTCATCGACGCGGTGGCTGAGTTGGCCAAGTACCGAGCCCTCCTCGAACGGATGGAGGCGACCGCCCTCAAGCCGGCTCAGTCGCGGGACTTCATCCACGGCATCATGCGCAGCATGTGAAAGGTGAGAAACGTGCCCACGTATCAGTGGCGTAAGTCCTCCTACAGCGCGGACGCATCCAACTGCGTGAACGTCGCCGCCGCCAACGGCGTCATCGCAATGCGCGAGAGCGACGATCCCGACGTCGTCCTGACCACCACTCCGGCCGCGTTGCGGTTCCTCATACGCGGGGCCAAGGCCGGTGACTTCGACCGCCTCCAGGAAGGTTAGGCGCGACGGCCCGTCGGGAGAGGGAGGGAGAACAGACGGCCCGTCGCGTTCGCGACCCTAGGGCTCGGCGCTGAGCGGGCACTTACCGCTTGCTGAGGCCGGAAAATGGGAGGCGGCCCGGCCGGCGGCCGGGGTACCGTGCCGCCCATGGACTCGTTCCTTCAGATCTACGGCTGATACGCCGTTCCGTCCCGCGCACCGGCGACATCGCCGCTGCGCCGGGCCGTCGTGTCCATCTCGCCCTAGACCTGAAACGAGTGATCCTCTATGTCCCGTCGCCGTGCCCATATCGCCATGGTCGGCATCCCCGCCATCAGCCACACCCTGCCCAGCCTCGAGATCATCCGTGAACTCGTGGCGCGCGGGCACCGGGTGACCTACGCCAATGACCCCTATATGGCGGACGCCATCGCGCCGACCGGCGCCGAGTTCGTGCCGTTCGAGTCCACGCTGCCGGTCGCCGACAACGACTGGCCGGAGGACCCGATCGCCGCGATGACCCTGTTCCTGGACGACGCCATCCACGTCCTGCCCCAACTGCGCGCCGTGTACGACCGCGACCCGGCCGATCTGTATCTGTACGACATCGGCGCGTACCCCGCCCGGGTGCTCGCCGAGGCGCAGGGGCGCCCGGTGGTCCAGTTGTCACCGACGATCGTGGGCTGGGAGGGCTACCACGACGAGTTCGGGGCGCAGATCATGAGCCTTCCCGGCGCGGACGCGTATCAGGAGAAGTTCGCGACCTGGCTCGTGGAGTCCGGCGCCACCACCACGGACCCGAACGCCTTCTCCGGGCTGCCGCCGCGCTGTGTCGCGCTCATTCCCCGCGCCATGCAGCCGAACGCCGACAGGGTGAACACCGAGGTGGTGACGTTCGTCGGACCGTGCCTCGGGGACCGTGCCGACCAGGGTGGCTGGGAACGGCCCGCAGGCGCGGAGAACGTGCTGCTGGTCTCGCTGGGCTCGGCGTACACCCGGCAGGCCGCCTTCTACCGCGAGTGCGTCGCGGCCTTCGGGGATCTGCCCGGATGGCATGTGGTGCTCCAGATCGGCAAGTACGTGGACCCGGGTGAGCTGGGGGAGATCCCGGCGAACATCGAGGTCCACAACTGGGTGCCGCAGCTCGCGATCCTGGAGCGGGCCGACGCGTTCATCACCCACGCGGGGATGGGCGGCAGCAACGAGGGGCTCTACACCGGCTGTCCGATGATCGCCGTCCCGCAGGGCGCGGAACAGGCCATGAACGCCGACCGGCTCGTCGAACTGGGCGTGGCCCGCCGCTTCGACACGGCGGACGCCACCGCCGGGGCCCTGCGCGCCGCGCTGCTCGAGCTCACCACGGACCCGGAGGTGGCGCGCACCTCGGCGCGGCTGCGGGCCGAGGTGCGGGCCGAGGGCGGCACCGCGCGGGCCGCCGACCTGATCGAGGAAGCGCTGCGGTGACACGACGATGGCCCGGCCGCGTGGCGGCCGGGCCATCGGCAGGCGTCGGGCGGTTACTTCACGACCGTGATGCGGTCCGCCTTCGGCGGGTCCAGGGGCGAGGACTGCGACGAGTGCGCGCCCAGGTAGGCCGTGAACGCGTCCAGGTCGGAGGCGCCGACGAGCTTGTTCTTGCCCTCCTTGAAGGCGGGGAAGCCGTCGCCGCCGCCCGCGATGAACTCGTTCAGCGCGACGCGGTACGTCTTGGCGGGGTCGATCGCCTCACCGTTCAGCTTCACCGAGTCCGTGACGATCCGGTCCTTGCCGGACTTGGTCAGGTCCAGGGTGTAGGTGAGGCCCTTGGAGACCTGGAGGATCCGCGGGGACGCCTCGTTGGCGCCGCTGACCTGCTGCTGGAGCGCGGTGATGAGCTGGGAGCCGGTCAGGTCGATCACGTTCATCATGTTGGTGAACGGCTGGACCGTGAATGCCTCGCCGTAGGTCACCACCCCGTCCCCCTCACTGCCCGACGCCTTGTAGGCGAGGTCGGAGCGGATGCCGCCGGGGTTCATGAAGGCGATCTGGGCGCCGCCCTTGTCGGACGGGGAGAGCGCTTCGAGCTGGCCGTCGGCGATGACGTCGCCCAGGGGCGTCTCGTACGCGGTGGAGCCGCGGCCGTTGACGTCGGCGGAGACGTAGCCGACCGGCTTGCCGGCCACCGGGGCGGCCAGCTTGTTCCAGCGCCCGATGAGCGAGGTCATGTCGGGGGCCTTGGGCTGCTCACGGTCCACGACGTGGTTCGCCGCGTGGGCGCCCTTCACGCTCGTCCGCACGATGTCGCCGGTGCGGCGGTCGTAGGTGAGCGTGGTGTCGGTGTAGAGACGGCCGAAGGAGGCCGCGGAGGTCACCGTGCGCGGGGTGCCGGACGGGTCCGGAATGGTGCAGGTGTACGCCTGGTGGGTGTGGCCGGTGACCAGGGCGTCGACCTTGGGCGTGATGTTCTTGGCGATGTCGACGATGGGGCCGGAGATGCCCTTGCCCGCACCGCCGTTGTCGCAGTCGTAGTTGTACGAGGGGGAGGCGGGCAGCCCGCCCTCGTGGATGAGCGCGACGATCGACTTCACGCCCTTGCGCTGGAGCTCCTTGGCGTACTTGTTGATCGTCTCGACCTCGTCGTGGAACTTCAGGCCCTTGACGCCCTCGGCGGTGACGATGTCCGGGGTGCCCTCGAGGGTGACCCCGATGAAGCCGATCTTCACGCCCTTGTGCTTCCACACCGTGTAGGGCTTGAGGATGGGCTTGTCGGTCTTCTCGTCGGTGACGTTCGCGGCGAGGTAGGGGAAGTCGGCGCCCGGGAAGGTCTTGCCCTTCTCGTAGCAGCCCTCCTTGGGGTGGCAGCCGCCGTTCTGTATCCGGCTCAGCTCGGCGCGGCCCTCGTCGAACTCGTGGTTGCCGACCGAGGTGACGTCGAGGTCCAGCTTGTTGAGCGCTTCGATGGTCGGCTCGTCGTGGAAGAGCCCGGACAGCAGCGGGCTGGCCCCGATCATGTCGCCACCGGCGGCGGTGACCGAGTACTCGTGACCCTTACGGGCGTTACGGAGGGAGGTGGCGAGGTATTCGGCGCCACCCGCCGGGATGGTCTTGGTGGTGCCGTCCGCCTGGGTCTCGGTGACGGTGCCCGAGGAGCCCTGCGGGGGCTCCAGGTTTCCGTGCAGATCGTTGAAGGACAGCAGCTGCACGTCGACGGTGCGCCCTTTGCCCGAGGCGGCGGCGCCGGTGTCCGCACCCGCCGGGCTCACGGCGGTCAGCACCCCGGCCGCAGCGGCCAGCACCGCGACTCCCGTGGCCAACCGGCGTCCCGCCCCGCGCCGTTGAGGTCTCGCTGGCATGTCGTCCCCTTGTGTGCCCGTGTGTGTCCGTCATGGATGTGGAGCGCAGCTTACGGTCAACGCGCGTAGCGGGGCAGGGGGGTGAGGTTAAGAGCTGATGACCGGCAGTCAACGGTGTGAGGAGACTTCGCCCGTTCGGCGGAAAAGTCCTGATGAGGGGTTTGAGTGGTGGTTCGTTATGTGAGCGTGCGGATCATGCAGAACGAACTCACGAAGCAGACGCCCATTCCGGCGCAAGGGTCCGAGCTCCCGCCGGGCTTCTTCGAGCTGGTGGATGACCTCAAGGCGATCGTCACGAAGGCGAGCGTGCGCGCTCAGCTGAAGGTCAACACCGAGATGATCAAGATGTACTGGGAGATCGGCCGGACGATCCTTGAGCGGACTGAGCGGGAGAGGTGGGGATCAAAGGTCCTTGAGCGTGTGGCGACGGAGCTGCGTACAGCCTTCCCGAATCAGCGCAGTTTCGGTGCGCGGAATCTCAAGTACATGCAGCAGATGGCTCGAACATGGCCCGAACAAATTGGGCAACAAGCTGTTGCCCAATTGCCCTGGGGGCACATCACCCTGCTGATGGGCCGCTGCAAGACTCGCCCTGAGCTGGACTTCTACGCTCAGCGGGCCGTGCAGCAGGGGTGGTCCCGCGTCATGCTCGACCACTGGATCGACGCCCAGTTGCACCTCACCCAGGGCGCCGCGCTCAACAACTTCGACGCCACGGTCCCGGAGGACTCCGATGCGGTCAACGAGGTCGTCAAGGATCCCTACCGAGTCGACTTCACTCGGCTCTCCGGCAAGGTGGCGGAGCGCGACCTTGAGGACGCGCTGGTGCAGCAGCTCGTACGATTCCTGACCGAACTCGGGGTCGGCTTCGCCTTCGTCGGACGTCAGTACCCCATCAAGGTCGGGGACGAGGAGTTCCGGATCGATCTGCTCTTCTACCACTACAAGCTGCACCGCTTCGTCGTCATCGAGCTGAAGACTGACAAGGCTCGCCCCGCCCACCTCGGCCAGCTCGGCTTCTACGTCACCGTCGTCGACGACCTGGTCCGGGACAAGGAGCGCGACGATCCGACCCTCGGGATCCTCATCGCGAAGAGCCGCGACAAGGGGACGATCGAGTACGCCCTGCGGAGCAACAACGCACCGCTCGCAGTGAGCACGTATGCCGCGCTGCCGCCCCATGTGCGGGAGCTGATGCCCAGTGCCGAGGATCTCTCCCGTATCGCCGACGACATCCTCGACGGGGATGGGGCAGCCGGGTGACTCGCTGGTAACAAATTGTGCAGCGGCTTGCCGCACAATTGGGCCGCCGTAGGCTCGGCCTCATGAATGACGTGGTGAACGAGACATCCGGGGCCCGGCGGCTCGATGTGCTGGAGGAGTTGACGTCGGCCGAGGTGGAGGATGTGCTGCGGCTGATCGCG
>NZ_JAAAYH010000504.1:0-6131 GCF_018035285.1 Streptomyces sp. MK37H
GTCCGAGGCGGGGGACGGTGTGAGCGGCGCGGACGCGGGGAAGGCTCTGGCCCGGCTGGGGTTGTGAGCCGACGCGGCTGAGGGTCTGAGCGGACGGGGTTGAGGCTCCGAGCCGACGGGGGCTGGGGCTCCGAGCCGACGCGGCTGGGGTGCCGATCCGACCGGGGATGTGCGGCCGAACTCGCGCTCCGGGAAGCCCGCATGGATGCGGCCAGCGGGACTTAGGGTAACCTAACTTAACCTGAGTCCTGATCGGCCGTGCTGTGAGGTGGAGTTCCGCGTGACCCTGGTCAGTCCGGCGAAAGCCGGGACCGAGACAGCGAGCGCGCCGCCCCGGCGGCGCACCGCGCGCCGTGCGACCGGATTGGTCGTCGCCCTGGGCGTGCTGCTGGCGATCGCCGCGGCTTCCATCGCGATCGGCGCCAAACCGATTCCGCTGGACCAGGTGTGGCACGGGCTGTTCCACTACACCGGCAGTGACACCGATGTGGTGATCCGGGACGTACGGCTGCCGCGCACCATCCTCGGGCTGCTCGTCGGCGTCGGCCTCGGCCTCGCGGGCGCGGTCATCCAGGCCCTCACCCGCAACCCGCTCGCCGACCCCGGGCTGCTGGGGCTGAACGCGGGCGCGTCCGCCGCCGTCGTCTCGGCCATCAGCTTCCTCGGCGTCACCTCCCTGACCGGCTATGTGTGGTTCGCCTTCCTCGGCACAGCCGTCGTGTCCGTGCTGGTGTACGCGCTCGGCGGCAGCCGGAGCGCCACCCCGGTGCGGCTGGCGCTCGCCGGGATGGCGGTGTACGCGGCGCTCTACGGATACGTCAACGCCGTGGAGCTGCTGGACACCGCGGCGCTCGACAAGATGCGCTTCTGGACGGTGGGTTCACTCGCCTCCGCCAATATGACGGTGGTCCGGCAGGTGGCCCCGTTCCTCCTGGTCGGCGTCGTACTGGCGGTTCTGCTGGGCCGTTCGCTGAACGCCGTGGCGCTCGGTGACGACACCGCCCGCGCGCTCGGCAGCAACCTCAACCGCACCCGGGCGCTCTCGATGATCGCGGTCACCCTGCTGTGCGGGGCCGCGACCGCCGCCTGCGGGCCGATCGCGTTCGTCGGGCTGATCGTGCCGCATCTGGTCCGTGCGCTCACCGGGCCCGATATGCGCTGGATCCTGCCGTACGCCGCGGTGCTTTCGCCCGTTCTGCTGCTGGGCGCCGATGTGATCGGGCGGTTGGTCACCCGGCCCGCGGAGCTCCAGGTCGGCGTCGTCACCACCTTCATCGGCGGGCCCCTCTTCATCTACCTCGTACGTCGCCGAAGGATGGCCCAACTGTGAACGCGAGCAAGCGCACCAGCAAGTCCGGCACGCGCGGGGTCACGCTGCGCACCGCCGGTCTCTCGCTGCGCCTGGACGTCCGCGGCGCGGTCGTGGGGCTGCTGCTGATCGCCGTGGCGCTGGTGATGAGCGTCGTGCTGATCGGCACCGGCGACTTCCCCATCGGCCCCGCCGATGTGGTGCGGACGCTGCTCGGCAACGGCACCGTGGCGCAGGACTTCATCGTCAACGAACTGCGGTTGCCGCGGGTGCTGGTGGGGCTGCTGGTCGGCGCGGCCCTGGGCATGGGCGGGGCGATCTTCCAGTCCATCTCCCGCAATCCGCTGGGCAGTCCGGATGTGATCGGCCTCGGCCAGGGGGCGGCGGCCGGGGCGCTCACGGCCATCGTGATGGTCAAGGGCGATTCGAACGTGGTCGCCACCGGGGCCGTCCTCGGCGGGGTGCTGACCGGACTGGCCGTCTACGCGCTGGCCTGGCGACAGGGCGTCCACGGCTATCGGCTGGTCCTCGTGGGCATCGGCACCTCCGCCACGTTCACCGCCGTCAACGGCTATCTGCTCACCCAGGCCCACCAGGAGGACGCGGCCCGTGCGGTGATGTGGCTGACCGGCTCGCTGAACGGCCGCGACTGGGACCAGGTCTGGCCGCTGCTGGCCGTCTGCGCGGTGCTCATGCCCGTGGCCCTCGGGCAGGCGCGGAACCTGCGGATGCTGGAGATGGGCGACGACAGCGCCTACGCCCTCGGGGTGCGGGTGGAGCGGACCCGGATGGTGCTGATGGGCGCGGCCGTGCTGCTGGTCGCGTCCGCCACGGCCGCCGCCGGTCCCGTCGCCTTCGTGGCGCTCGTCGCCCCGCAGCTGGCCCGCAGGCTCACCCGCTCGCCCGGTCCGAACCTGCTCCCCGCGGCCTGGATGGGCGCCGCGCTGCTGGTCACCGCCGACTGGGCCGCCCAGCGCGCCTTCGGGGCCGATCAGCTGCCGGTGGGGGTGCTCACCGGGATGCTGGGCGGTGCCTATCTGCTGTGGCTGCTGGTGACCGAGCGCAGGGCGGGGCGGATATGACGACTGTGGACACGACCCGGACGGAAGACGACATGGACAAGGACACCCGGCAGACCGTGGCTTCCAGCACGAGTGGTACCCAGGACCAGCGGCAGCGGCTCATGGCGGAGGGGCTGACCCTCGCCTACGACCGGCGCACGGTCGCCGAGGAGCTGTCCGTGACCATCCCCGACCACTCCTTCACGGTCATCGTCGGGCCGAACGCCTGCGGGAAGTCGACCCTGCTGCGCGCCCTGTCCCGGATGCTCAAGCCGGCGGCCGGATCGGTGCTGCTTGACGGGCAGTCGATCGGCTCGCTGCCCGCCAAGAAGGTCGCCCGCACCCTCGGGCTGCTGCCCCAGTCCTCGATCGCCCCGGACGGGATCACCGTCGCCGACCTGGTCGCCCGCGGCCGCTATCCGCACCAGGGGCTGCTGCGGCAGTGGTCGGAGACGGACGAGCGGATCGTCGACGAATCGATGGCGGCGACCGGGGTGGCGGAGCTCGCGGATCGCTATGTCGATGAATTGTCCGGCGGTCAGCGCCAGCGGGTGTGGATCGCGATGGCCATCGCCCAGCAGACCCCGCTGCTGCTCCTCGACGAGCCCACGACCTATCTGGACATCCAGCACCAGATCGATGTGCTGGACCTGTGCGCCCAGCTCCATGAGGAGCAGGGCCGCACCCTTGTCGCCGTGCTGCACGACCTGAATCACGCCGCCCGCTACGCCACCCATCTGATCGCGATGCGGGGCGGCGAGGTCGTCGCGGAGGGGGCGCCGGGGGACGTGGTCACGGCGGAGCTGGTGGAGCGGGTCTTCGGGCTGCGCTGCCAGGTGATCGACGACCCGGAGACGGGGACGCCGCTGGTCATCCCGGCCGCCCGCCGGTCCCGTACGGCACGGGTGGAGGCGCCTCTGGCGGGCGCCGCGGTGAGCGAGTCCTGAGGGGCGGCTCGCGGCGGGGCGCCCGGGCCGGAGCAGGGCTCGGGGTGGGGCTTGCCCTGGACGGGGTGGGGCGCTTAGATCAGCTTCCGCAGCCGCAGCAGGTCGCGCAGCCCGGCCTCGAGCTTGATCCGTCCGGCGCCCCACGCCCTTGCGAAGTGCAGCTCGCCGTCGACCAGGGCCACCAGGTCGTCGCCGGTCATCGCCAGCCGGATCTGCGCACGCTCGGCCGGGGGGCCCGACTCGGTCGTCACATCCTCGATCCGGCTGTCCACGAGACGGCCGATGAAAGTGGTGTCCAGGTCGGTGATCCAGCAGCTGACCGAGCGATCGAGCGCGGCAGCGCTGCGAAGGTCCCCGTTCGCGGTCGCGAGGTTCTCCGCCAGTTTGTCGAGTGCGCTGCGGCACTGTTCCAAGGTCGCCATCGCCGACGACGTTACCCCAGGTCTCGTACGTCGGAGAACGAGGGATTCGCGGTAGCGTCGGGGCCATGAGTGAGCCGATGTCGGCCGGGTGGCCCGGCCTCCAGCCCGGTCCGGCGGCCGAGGAGGCCCGGGAGGCCGTGCCGGAGCCGGTGCCCGAAGGGGCCGAGGGGGCCGAGGGGGCCGAGGACGTCGCGGCGGAGCCGGTGCCCGAGGCCGTGCCGGAGCCGCCCGGCCCCGCCGATCCGGCCCCGCTCGGCGTGGACCGTACGCCCACCGGCGTCGCCGAGGTGGACGCCCGGCTGGCCCGGCTGGCCGACGCCGACCACCTCGGGACGAGCGGACATCTGGAGGTGTACGAGGATGTCCACCAGGGCCTGCGCGACACGCTGACCGCACTCGACCGGCGGCCGGGACCACCGCCGCCCGGCCCGCGGCCCCCGTCCGCTGCGTAAACGACCTCAGGAGCTGAACCACCCGTGGCAGTGACCCGTCCACGACGCGCACGACTCGACGCGGAGCTGGTGCGCCGCAAGCTGGCGCGTTCGCGTGAGCATGCCAGCCAGCTGATCGCCGCGGGCCGGGTCACCGTCGGCGGGGCGGTGGCGACCAAACCGGCCACCCAGGTGGAGACCAGCGCCGCCGTCGTCGTGATCGAGGACGACAGCGATCCGGACTATGTCTCGCGCGGTGGCCACAAGCTGGCGGGTGCGCTGTATGCCTTCAGCGAGGAGTACCGGAAGGGCGCGGGCGCGGGGCAGGACCCCGGGGTCCGCCCGGCCACGGGAGCCGGGTCGGGGCTGAAGGTCGCCGGGCGGCGGGCGCTGGACGCGGGCGCGTCGACCGGAGGCTTCACGGACGTCCTGCTGCGCGCGGGCGCCGCGGAGGTGCTCGCCGTGGACGTCGGCTACGGGCAGCTCGCCTGGTCGCTGCAGAGCGATGAACGCGTCAGTGTTTACGACCGTACAAACGTACGCGAGCTGACACTTGAGCGGATTGGTGGGAAACCGGTGGACATGGTGGTGGGTGATCTCTCCTTCATTCCGCTCGGGCTCGTCCTGCCCGCCCTCGTGCGGTGCGCGGCGCCCGACGCCGATCTGGTGCTGATGGTCAAACCACAGTTCGAGGTCGGCAAGGAGCGGCTGGGCAGCGGGGGAGTGGTCCGCAGTGCCGAACTGCGCGCCGAGGCGGTGCGCACGGTGGCCGGGCGGGCGGCGGACCTGGGACTGGGTGTGCTGGGCGTAACGGCCAGCCCGCTCCCGGGGCCATCGGGTAACGTCGAGTACTTTTTGTGGATGCGCGCCGGGGCGCCGGCACTGGACCCGGCGGATGTTGACCGTGCAGTGGCGGAGGGGCCGAGTTGACCACTTCAGAAGCAGCGCAGCAGAAGGAAGCAGTGCCCGAGCCCGGAGCCGGGGACTCGGTGGCGGCACCGGCGGTCGAGCCGATGACGCCGGCGGCCGAGGCGACGGCGGACCGCACTGTCTTCCTCCTCGCGCACACCGGCCGCCCCGCGGCCATCCGCAGCGCCGAACTGGTCGTCCAGGGGCTGCTGCGCAGCGGAATCGGGGTGCGGGTGCTCGCTGCCGAGGCGGCGGACCTGCCGCTGCCCCCCGCTGTCGAGCGCGTCGACGCGGACCGTGACGTGCTGAACGGCTGTGAGCTGCTGGTCGTCCTCGGCGGGGACGGGACGCTGCTGCGCGGCGCGGAGTTCGCCCGGGTCTCGGGCGTGCCGATGCTCGGCGTGAACCTCGGCCGGGTGGGCTTCCTGGCCGAGGCCGAGCGGGACGACCTCGACAAGGTCGTGGACCGGGTGGTGACCCGGCAGTACGAGGTCGAGGAGCGGATGACGATCGATGTGCTGGTCCGCAACGACGGGCACATCGTGCACACGGACTGGGCGCTGAACGAGGCGTCGGTCGAGAAGGCCGCGCGTGAGCGGCTGCTCGAGGTGGTCACGGAGGTCGACAACCGCCCGGTCTCCCGGTTCGGCGGCGACGGCGTGGTCTGCGCGACCCCGACCGGCTCGACGGCCTACGCCTTCTCGGCGGGCGGCCCGGTGGTGTGGCCCGAGGTGGAGGCGCTGCTGATGGTGCCGATCAGCGCCCACGCGCTGTTCGCCAAGCCGCTGGTGACCTCGCCGAAGTCGGTGCTCGCGGTCGAGGTGCAGCCGCAGACCCCGCACGGGGTGCTGTGGTGCGACGGCCGCCGCACGGTGGAACTCCCGGCGGGCGCGCGGGTCGAGGTGCGCCGGGGCGCGGTCCCGGTCCGGCTGGCCCGCCTCCACCACGCGTCGTTCACGGACCGCTTGGTCGCCAAGTTCGCCCTGCCGGTAGCGGGATGGCGAGGGGCACCGCACTAGGAGATGTCCGACGGGTCTTGACGCCTGCGGCGG
>NZ_JAAAYH010000505.1:0-6129 GCF_018035285.1 Streptomyces sp. MK37H
CCTTACGGTCAACCGCAGCCCATGGGCGGTGTCCCCCAGGGCGGTGGCGCACCCGGGCTCCAGGCCGCGCTCTCCAAGTACCGCGAGGCGCCCACCGGCCAGCGCTGGACGCCGCAGAACACCCGGCTCATGCGGGTCGACCTCGGCGTCGGCGGCCAGCCCGTGCTCGCTCGCCAGGGCACGATGGTCCTCTACCAGGGCAAGGTCGACTTCAGCTACAAGGGCGCCGGTTTCCGCGGCCGGATCGTCGGCAACGCGACCGGCCAGGAGATGCAGCTGATGCGCTGCACCGGCCAGGGCCAGGTCTTCCTCGCCGAGAACGCCGCCGAGCTCCACCCGATCGAGCTCCAGGGCGACGCCATCTGTGTCTCGGCCGAGAACGTGCTCGCCTTCGACGAGTCGCTGCACCACGAGGTGCGCCGGATCGAGGGCCACGGCATCCCCGGCGGCGCGCTGTTCACCATGCAGTTCCAGGGCACCGGGACCGTCGTGGTGAAGACCGAGGGCACGCCGGTCGTCCTCCCCGTCACCCCGACCACCTTCGCCGACAGCAACGCCATCGTGGCGTGGTCCGCCGGAGCTCAGGTGATCATCTCCAGCCAGGTGCGGCTGCGCCGCAGCGCCTACCCCGGCCACAGCGGGGAGACCGTGAACCTCCAGTTCCGTGGCGCGCCCGGCAACTTCATCGTCGTCCAGCCCTACGAGGTCTGAGGGAGCCCGATATGGACCAGCAAATGATCTCGGGCTTCGCACCCGCCCCGGTCGCCGCCCGGATGGAGAACCACGGCGCCAGCATGCTCAAGGTCGCCATGCAGAGCGGCCAGGACCTCTTCGCCCGCACCGGCTCGATGGTGGCCTACGAGGGCTTCGTCCAGTACGAGCCCAACCCGCCCGCGGTACGGCAGATGGCCTCCCAGTGGCTGACCGGCGAGGGCGCCCCGCTGATGCGGTGCAGCGGCGACGGGCTGCTCTACCTCGCCGACTACGGGGCCAACGTCGTCTGCATCAACCTCAATGGCGACGCGCTGTCGGTCAACGGCACCAACCTCCTCGCCTTCGACGCGCACCTCCAGTGGGGCGTCGAACGCGTCAAGGGCATCGCCAAGTTCGCCGGGCAGGGCCTGTTCAACGTGGGCGTCTCCGGCACCGGCTGGGTCGCCCTGACCTCCCGCGGCACCCCCATCGTGGTCGACTGCGGCCGCGGCGAGGACGAGACCTATGTGGACCCGGACGCGCTCGTGGCCTGGTCCTCCGGGCTCAAGGTGAAGGGCAAGCGCAGCTTCAAGGCGTCGTCCCTGATCGGCCGGGGCAGCGGCGAGGCGTATCAGCTCGGCTTCTCCGGGCAGGGCTTCGTCGTCGTACAGCCCAGTGAGGACAGCACCGACCGGCTCCGGGCCCGGGGCTGAGGGGGAGGGACACCAGATGCAGAGCCCGCTTTTCGCCTTCACCGAGGCCCAGACGCAGGACCGCTACGCGCTCCAGAACCCGCAACTGCTGCGGGTCGCCCTGAGCGGCCATGAGGATGTGCTCGCCCGTAAGGGCAGCATGGTCGCCTATCAGGGGCTCATCGAGTTCGACGGCGAGTACCAGACGCCCGGGCAGCACAGGGCCCGGGCCCGTACCGGTGAGGGCCTGGACCTGATGCGCTGCTCCGGGCAGGGCACGGTCTACCTCGCCAACCTCGCCCAGCACATCCATGTGATGGACGTGGACCACGACGGGCTGACCGTCGACAGCTCCTATGTGCTCGCGATCGACTCCACGCTGCACTGGGAGTCGATCGCGGTGGACAGCCAGTTCGGGATCTCCGGGTCCGGCAAGTACAACCTCAACATCTCCGGCCGGGGCAAGGTGGCGCTGATGACCTCGGGGCAGCCGCTGCTGCTCCAGGTCACCCCGGACAAGTACGTCAACGCCGACGCGGACGCCATCGTCGCCTGGTCCAGCTCGCTGCGGGTCCAGATGCAGGCGCAGACGCACTCCTCGGGCGTCTGGCGGCGGCGCGGCAACACCGGCGAGGGCTGGGAGCTCAGCTTCCTCGGCCAGGGCTACGCCCTGGTGCAGCCCAGCGAGCTGCTCCCGCCGCAGAACGCGGTGGTCGGGGGCGGCATGGCCGCGCAGTTCGGCATGGGCCAGCAGGGCGCCCGCGGTCAGAACCAGGGCAACATCTTCAGCAACTGACCGAGGTCACCGCTGGTGGAGCACAGCGGCCGCGGGCCCTCGGGTCCGCGGCCGTCCCGCATTCCGACAGGCTCCTCGATTCCGACAGGCTCCTCGATTACGACAGCCTCCTCGGAGCAGCCCAACGCGCTCCTCAGAGCAGCGCGCGGGTGCGCGTCACCAGGTGGCGCACCGACTCATCGGCCACGTCCGCCACCTCGTCGTAGCCGAACCAGCGCAGATCCAGCGACTCGTCGCTGATCGCCGCCACCGCGCCCCGGGGCGCCACCGCCGCGTACTGGACGTCCAGGTGCCAGGCACAGGGGGTCTGGTGCCGGTCGAGCCGCACCGGGCCGCCCGGCAGCAGCGTCAGCCCCGCGATCCCGGACTCCTCCGTGGCCTCGCGCAGCGCCGCGCCCGCGAGCGTGGCGTCGTCCGGCTCGCAGTGGCCGCCCATCTGGAGCCACATCCGCAGTTTCCGGTGCAGGGTGAGCAGCACCTGCTCCCGGTCCGGGTCGATCACCAGCGCGCTCGCCGTGATGTGGCCGTCCCCGCACGCCTTCCACATGCCGTCCGGATACGCGGCCAGATGGTCGCCGTACAGCCGCCGCAGCCGCTCCTGGGCGGCATCGGGCGCGGGCCAGTCGATGAGCACCCGCGCCGCGTCCTGGTGAAGACTCACTTCTCGCCGTCGCCCCGGTCGCCGCCCTCGCGGTCGTCCTCGCCGCCCTCGCGGCCCTTACGGAGGTCGGGACCCTCGGAGCCGTCCTTACGGTCCTCATCGCCGCCCGCCGCCTCGCCGAGCATCTTGTCCAGCTCGGAGAAGTCCAGCTGCTCGCGGTGGACGAAGCCGTCCGGGTCGTCGAGGTCCTGCGCCGTCGGCAGCATGTCCGGGTGCGCCCAAAGACCGTCGCGCCCCTCCAGGCCGCGGGCGTCGGTGAGGGAAGCCCACAGCCGGGAGGCGTCCCGCAGCCGGCGCGGCCGCAGCTCCAGGCCGATCAGCGTGGCGAAGGTCTGCTCGGCGGGGCCGCCGCTCGCCCGGCGCCGCCGCAGTGTTTCGCGCAGGGCGTCGGCGGACGGCAGATGCGGCTTGGCGGCGGCGTGCACCACCGCGTCCACCCAGCCCTCCACCAGCGCCAGAGCGGTCTCCAGGCGCGCCAGCGCGGCCTTCTGCTCGGGGGTGTCCTCGGGCTGGAACATGCCCTGCTGGAGCGCTTCCTGCAGCTGCTCGGGGTGGGTCGGGTCGAGCTGACCGACCGCGTCCTCCAGCTTGGCGGTGTCGACCTTGATGCCGCGGGCGTACCCCTCGACCGCGCCGAAGAGGTGCGAGCGCAGCCACGGCACATGGGCGAACAGCCGCTGGTGGGCCGCCTCGCGCAGCGCCAGATACAGCCGGACCTCTTCCTTGGGCACGCCGAGGCCGGAGCCGAGCGCCGCGATGTTGACCGGCAGCAGGGCCGCCTTGCCCGCCGGGCCCAGCGGCAGCCCGATGTCGGTCGAGCCGACCACCTCGCCGGCCAGCACGCCCAGCGCCTGCCCGATCTGGGTGCCGAACATGGCGCCGCCCATCGAGCGCATCATCCCGAGCAGCGGGCCGGCCATGGCCTGCATCTCCTCGGGCAGCACATCGCCCATGGCGGCGCCGACGCGCTCGGCGACCGGGTCCACCAGGTCCTTCCACACCGGCAGGGTCGCCTCGACCCATTCGGCGCGGCTCCAGGCCACCGCGGTCCCCGAGCCCGAGGGCAGCGAGGTGACGCCGTCCAGCCACAGGTCCGCGAGCCGCACGGCCTCCTGGACCGCGGCGCGGTCGGCGGGGCCGACGCTCTCGTCCTTGCTGCCGTCGGCGGTGCCGCGCGCGACGGTCTGGCGGGCGATGTCCTTGGCCATGTCCCAGTTCACCGGGCCGCCCTCGTACGAGAGCATCTGCCCGAGCTGCTGGAAGGCGGCGCCCAGGTCGCCCGGGTTCAGCGAACCGAACATCGCGGCGAACGGATTCTCCGCGCCGCCCGCTCCGCCGGTTCCGCCGCCGAACCCGAAGGGATTCGCGGGGCCCTGCTCGCCGCCCTGGCCGCCCTTCTTCTTGCCGTCGTCGCCGTCCTCCGGCTCCTCCGGCGGAAGGCCGAATCCGAATGGGGTGTCACTCACGGGTTTCCTCGGCTCGTTGGGCCACCGGCCCCGGGCCGGTGGCGGATGCCCGACATCACCACCCAGCCTAGACACCTCGCCGGTTTCCGGGCTCGGTGCTTCGCTGATCGCCGCCCTGCGGCAGGATGGACGTCACCTGGTACGTATGCGTGCATGCGCTGCGTACTGAAGACAACCGCTGGAGACGCCCGGTGAGTTCCCCAGACCGAGAAGTTCGCGCTGCGCGAAACGATACGGCCCGTACCGCACGACGACCCGTCGTGGCGGTGACCGGTGCCGCCTCGGGCCCAGGTGCCCTGCTCACGCAGCGGCTCGCGGAGTCCGAAGAGGTCAAGCAGGTCCTGGCCATCGACGAGCGCCGCGGTGAGGTGACCGAGGCGCAGTGGCATGTGCTGGACGTCCGCGATCCGGCCATCGCCGAGAAGCTGCGCGGCGCCGATGTCGTGGTCCACCTGGCCGTCGACCTGGACCTGGGCACCGACGCCGCCGCCCGCACCGCCTACAACGTGCGCGGTACCCAGACGGTCCTGACGGCCGCCGCGGCGGCCGGGGTGCGCCGGGTGGTGCTGTGCACCTCGGCGATGGTCTACGGGGCGCTTCCCGACAACGCCGTGCCGCTCGCAGAGGACGCGGAGCTGCGGGCGACCGCCGAGGCCACCGGCGTCGGCGATCTCCTGGAGATCGAGCGGCTCGGGGAGCGCGCGCCCCGGGCGCATCCGGGGCTGAATGTGACCGTGGTGCGCCCGGCGCTCCTGGTCGGCGGCACGGACACCGCGCTCACCCGCTACTTCGAGTCACCGCGGCTGCTGGTCGTCGCCGGATCCCGTCCCACCTGGCAGTTCTGCCATATGGAGGACCTGGTCGGCGCGCTGGAGTACGCCGCCCTGGAGAAGGTCGAGGGCGAGCTGGCGGTGGGTTGCGAGGGCTGGCTGGAGCAGGAGGAGGTCGAGGAACTGTCCGGGATCCGGCGCATGGAGCTGCCCTCGGCGGTCGCCCTGGGCGCCGCCTCCCGGCTGCACCGGCTCGGTCTGACGCCGTCCCCGGCGGGTGATCTCGCGTACACGATGCACCCCTGGGCGGTCAGCGGCAGCAGGCTGCACGCGGCGGGCTGGCGGCCGCGCTGGACCAACGAGGAGGTCCTGGCGGAGCTGCTGGAGGAGGTCGCCGGCCGCCATACGGTCGCCGGGCGGCGTCTCGGCCGTAAGGACGCCACGACGCTCGGCGCCGCGGGCGCGACCGTGGCCCTGGTGGGCACCGCGGCGATCGTGCGCCGTGCCCGTAAGGCGCGCCGCCGAGCCTGAGACAAGGTCGCGGAAGGTGATTTCCGGGATCCGGTAGTCCAGTGGCTCCATTGATTCCCCGAGGGCGGGACGGTACGGCACGATGGACGACATGGCACATTCGTACGATCACCCCGGCGAGCTCGCGGCCGCCCACCCCATCCGGCTGCTCGCCGTCCGTGACACGCCCCTGTCCGTGGACGAGGTGTTCGGGGCGGTGGGCGATGCCGCGGCGGGCGGCACGGCGCTCTTCGTGGGCACCGTGCGCAACCACGACGGAGGCGCGGAGGTCGGCGCCCTCGGCTACTCCGCGCACCCGACCGCCGAGGCCGAGCTGCGCCGGGTGGCCGAGAAGGTCGTGGCCGACTTCCCGGTGCGCGCGCTGGCCGCCGTGCACCGGGTGGGCGATCTGGCGATCGGCGATCTGGCCGTGGTGGTGGCCGTCTCCTGCCCGCACCGCGCGGAGGCGTTCGCGGCCTGCCGCCGCCTGATCGACGACCTCAAGAGCGAGGTCCCGATCTGGAAGCACCAGACCTTCGCG
>NZ_JAAAYH010000506.1:0-6099 GCF_018035285.1 Streptomyces sp. MK37H
GCCCCAAGGGCCTCACCCACACCGCCGTCATGGACTGGATGACACGGTTCGCCGCCACCGTACGCTCCGTGGAGCCCGAGCTCACCGCCCTCGACCAGAAGGCGGGCGACGGGGACTTCGGCGCCAACCTGGTCACCGGGATGGACGGTGTCCGCCGTGCGCTGGACGCCGTGGCGGCGGGCGCGGGGAACGGCGAGAGCCGGAGGGGCCCGGACGCGCCGCTGGACGCCGCCGCGCGGGTCTTCCTCGACGACGTGGGTGGCACCAGCGGCCCCTTGTTCGGGCTGCTCTTCCAGGAGCTCGCCGACGCACTGGGCATGGCCGCCGCCCCGCCCGGGACCGCGGCACTGGCCCTCGGCACCGCCGCCGGCGCGGCCGCGATCCAGCGGGTCGGCGAGGCCGAGGTGGGCGACAAGACGATGGTGGACGCCCTCGTCCCCGCCGCGCGGGCCCTCGCCTCCTGCGAACCCACCGCCGACCCAGCGCACGCACTCCATGTGGCCGCGGTGGCGGCCCATCGGGGCGCCCGCTCCACCACCGATCTGCGCGCCCGCCGCGGGCGCGCCAGCTACACCGGCGACCATTCGCGCGGCGTCCCCGACCCGGGCGCCCTGGCCGTGGCCCTGCTGTTCGCCTCCGCACACGCCGAGCTCACCTCGCTCAGCCGGCTCCCCGTGTCCTGAGGAGAAAGGCCGAGGCCATCCAGGGATCCCCGGGACGTCCCACCCGCCGGTGAACGCCGCGGCCGGGCCGCACGTACTGGGATCCGAGTCCTGGGCCGCATGAGAGGGGCAGAGCGGGGCAGACGACCAGGATTCGACTGTCGGCTCGATCAAAGGTGTCCGGGAGAATCTGTGCAGCAGGAGACCGCCGCCCGTGTGACCACAACACCGGCCGTGCCACGGCCGCGCGATGGCGGCGCGTCCGGAGGCCGGACGCGCGACCCGTACTTCGACAACGCGAAGTACCTCACCATCGTGCTGGTGGCGTGCGGCCACGCATGGGAGCCGCTCACCTACGGCAGCCGGGCGGCCACCGCGATCTATCTGACGGTGTACGCGTTCCACATGCCCGCGTTCGCCCTCATATCGGGCTACTTCTCGCGGAGTTTCGACATGGCGCCGGGGCGGGTGAAGCGGCTGCTCACTGGTGTCGTGGTGCCATACCTGGTCTTCGAGGTGGCGTACACGCTCTTCTACCGCTGGGCACAGGACGATCCGGGCTATCCCATCAGCCTGCTCGACCCCTGGTATGTGATGTGGTTCCTGGCCGCGCTGTTCATCTGGCGGGTCACCACCCCGCTGTGGCTCGCGCTGCGCCATCCGGTGCCGGTCGCGCTGGCGGTGGCCGCGCTGGCCTCGATCTCTCCGGAGGCGGGCGGGGATCTCGGTCTCCAGCGGGTGCTGGCGTTCCTCCCGTTCTTCGTGGTCGGACTCACCCTGCGCCCGGACCACAGCACCCGGCTGCGGACCCGGCGGGCCCGGCTGATCGCCCTTCCGGTGGCGGCCTTCGCCCTGTGCACGGCGTACGCGGTGGCGCCCTGGATGGACGCGGAGTGGTTCTACCACCGCAAGAGCGTCGCCAAGCTGGACGGCGTACCGTCCTGGGCGGGTCTGCTCACCACGCCCGCCCTCTTCAGCCTGGCGCTGGTGCTGACGGCCTGCTTCCTGGCCTGGGTGCCGGGGCGCCGGACCTGGTTCACCGCGCTCGGCTCGGGCACGCTGTACGGCTATCTGCTGCACGGCTTCATCATCAAGTCGTCCCGCTTCTGGGACTGGTACGACCATCCGTGGCTGCACACCCCGCTCGGGGAGCTCACCGTCACGGCTGCCGCGGTGCTCATGATCAGCGCACTGTGCACGGAACCGGTGCGACGGGTCCTGCGCGCTCTGGTGGAGCCACGCATGGACTGGGCGTTCCGGCGCACCGGTTCGTCAGCCCCTTCCTGAGGGCGGCGAGGCGCGTCCTCGCCGGCGGCGGGGAAATCTCCGTCAGCGGCCGGGAATCGCCGTCAGCGGCGGCGGAGCTTCACGGTGTTGTCGATGCGGGTGGCCGGCTTTCCTTCGGGGTCGGTCACCTTCTCCTCATGCACCTCGCTGACGAGGACGTCCCACTCCCCGTCCGCGAGGTCGAGCCCGGCGAGCACCTCCTCGGGGGTGGGGAAGTGGAAGTCCGGATCGGGGTCCGGCGCCCAGGACGGGAATCCGGCGTGTCCGGTGATCAGCAGCACTCCGCCCGGTGCGACGGCGCCCGCGGCGCTGCGCAGGATCCGCTCCCGGGGCAGTTCGAGCCAGGAGTGGAGGAAGTAGGTGGAGACCAGGTCGAAGGTGCCGGCCGGGAAGGACACGGACAGGTCGTGCGGCTGCCATTCGATGCGGTCGCCGACGCCTTCCGACGCCGCGTGTCCGGCGCCGCGGTCCAGGGCCACCTGGGAGACGTCGACGGCGGTGACCCGCCAGCCCTGCCGGGCGAGCCAGATGGCGTCGGCGCCCTCGCCGCAGCCCAGATCCAGTGCGTGGCCGGGGGTCAGCCCGGTGACCTCGCGCACCAGGGCGGCGTTGGGCCTGCCGCTCCAGACGCGGTCCTCGGCGCTGTAGAAGGTGTCCCAGGACTCCCGGTGCGTGGTGTCGGGCGAGATGTCGTGCGGCTTGGTGGTCATGTCGGATGCGCTCCCTTCGTTGGGTCAAGAGAGTGCGTCCGGCCGTGGCCACTTGACAAACTTCTTTGCCGGGGTGGCAAATGAAGGTATGGCTGACGAAGACCTCACCGAGGTGCTGACCGCCGTAGGACCCCGGCTGCGGGCGCTGCGGCGCACCCGTGGCACCACCCTCGCCCAGCTCAGCGAGACGACGGGCATCTCGCTGAGCACCCTGTCGCGGCTGGAGTCGGGGCAGCGCAAGCCGACCCTGGAACTGCTGCTGCCGCTGGCCAAGGCCTACGGAGTGCAGCTGGACGAGTTGGTGGGGGCGCCGGCCACCGGGGATCCCCGCGTCCATCCACGGCCGTTCACCCGGCACGGCCAGACGTTCATTCCGCTGACCCGCTATCTGGGCGGGCTGCACGCGTACAAGCAGATCATGCCGCCCCGGCCGCAGGGCAGGAGCGACGAACCGCTGGAGCAGCGGGTGCACGAGGGCTATGAGTGGCTCTATGTGCTCTCCGGGCGGCTACGGCTGGCGCTGGGCGAGCACGATCTCGTGCTCACGGCCGGTGAGGCCGCCGAATTCGACACCCGCACTCCCCATGGCTTCGCCAACGCCGGGGACCAGCCGGTGGAGTTCCTCTCCCTGTTCGGGGCGCAGGGCGAGCGCCTCCATGTCCGCGCCCGCCCCGCCGGCACCTGACCCCCGTTGCGCCTGGGGTGCTCACCCCGAGGACTCGTCCGGGACGGGCTGCTCGGGGTGTACGCTCCCGGTCTGCGGCCTCCCCCGCCGTCCGGTGCCGGACTCGTCCGTCTCGGGGATGTCGTCCACATCGTCCGGCTCGTGGCCGGCGCCCGCCACGTCCAGGTGGTCGGGCCCGTCCTGCGCCTGCTGGTCGGGGAGGTCCCTCGGGATCCCGCCCCGCTCCTCGCGTTCCTCCGGTCGCCGGTCGTCGCTCACGATGCCGCTCCTTTCGTCGATGGAGGGGGCACAGCAGAGGCGATTACCCACGAGCGCCGGGCGGATGCATGGTCGGCCGGTCCGATGCGGCCATCCGTGCGCGCGGCCGGCTACTCCCCGCGCTACAGCACATACAGCTCCGGCAGGTTGACCACGATGGCCTCCTGGGTGCTGCGGGCGATGACCACCACCGCCTCGTCGTCGGGGTCCGGGTTCTCCTCCCGGTGCGGCACATAGGGCGGTACGAAGATGTAGTCACCCGGCCGGGTGCGCAGCCGGACCTCCTCGACGTTTCCGTCCCGCTCCTCGGCGAAGACGAACTCCGGGTGGCCCCGCACCACGAAGATGGCCGTCTCGGACTCGCCGTGGTGGTGGTTGGCGGAGGTGGTGTCCGGCGCCACATGGGTCTGGCCCATCCAGAGCCGCTCGGACCCCACCGACTGGCCGCTGATCGCGGCGAACCGCCGCATGCCCTCGGTCTGGGCGGTGCCGGGGTCGACGTCCTCGGTGCGGATGTGGTGCAGACGCGATCGCAACGGACCGTCGGGGGCGGTGGCCTTCAGATGCGGATGGAACGCGTCGTGCTGCTGCGCGGGGTCGCCGCCGGGCGTCGTCATGCCACCGACCGTAGAAAGCACCGGTAATGGATGTCAACAGGTGTCCTTTCGTTCACCAGGCACAACACCGTGAAATCCACGCTGCATAATGGCCGTATGCAGATCTCGGCGAAGGCGGACTACGCGGTCCGGGCGCTGGCGGAGCTGGCCGCGGACGCCGGCAGGCCGCTCACATGTGAGGCGATAGCGACGTCCCAGGACATCCCCTTCCGGTTCCTCAAGGCGGTCTTCCGCGATCTGCGCCAGGCCGGTCTGGTGCGCAGCCAGCGCGGCTGCGAGGGTGGCTACTGGCTCGCCCGCGACCCCGCCGAGACGACGCTCGCGGACATCGTGCTCGCGGTGGACGGGGCGTTCCTGACGCTTCGCGGCGAGCGGCTGGACGACCTCGGCTATCGCGGCCCGGCGGCCGGGCTGCCCGGGGTGTGGCGCGGGATGGAGGACCATGTGCGCCAGGTGCTGACCGCCACCGCGCTGAGCGATCTGGTCCGCGAGCGGCTGGCCGCATGACGTCCGTACGCCCGGACCGGCCCCGGAGCGCCGAGACGGACGGTGACGAGGCCGTCGAGATCGTGGAGTACACCGATCCGGCCTGCCCGTGGGCATGGGGCTCCGAGCCCGCGTTCCGCCTGCTGCGGGCACTCACCGCGGGGCGGACCCACTGGCGCCGGGTGTTCGGCATCCTCTTCGACGAGGACGACGACCCGGCACCGGATCCGGCCGCCGAGACCGCCTGGTACGGCCGCTATATCGCCGATATCGCCCGCCATACGCGGGCGCCCTATGCCCACCGGCTGCGCTGGGTGGCGGCCACCAGCCGGCCGGCCTCGCTCGCCGCGAAGGCGGCCGAGCGGCAGGGCGCGACGGCCGCGGAGCGGGTGCTGCGGCGGCTGCGCGAGACCACGTTCGTGCTGGGCACCCCGGCCGATACGGCGGAGCGGGTGCTCGACGCCCTGGCCGGCCTCGACGGTGTCGATATGGGGCGGCTGGACGCGGAGATGGGCGACCCGGAGGTGGTGGCGGCCGTCCGGCGGGACCATGCCGAGGCCCGTGATCCCATCCCGGAGGCGCATGCCTTCCACGCCCCGGGGCCGCATGGCACGGGGGTGAAGGAGACCGACGGCGGGGTGCGCTACGCGCTGCCCACGCTGGTGTTCTCCGGGCCCGGCGGGCGCGTGGCCGCGCCGGGGTGGCGGAGCATGCCCGAGTACCTGGCGGCGCTGCGCACGGTGGCGCCCCGTCAGCTGTGGGAGGCGGCCCCGATCGGCCCGGAGGAGGCCCTGACCGAGTACCGCAGCCTGACCGGGCCCGATCTGTCGCTGCTGACGGGTGGAACCACTCCCCCGCCCGCGGCCGTACGGGTGGAGACGGCGGGCGGGCCGCTGTGGCTGCACCCGGACGAGGCGGCCACCCATCCGGCGCTCATCACCGGCGCGGAGGAGAAAAGTCCAGGTCGTAGCCGTCTTGGCGAATGAGACACCGAAAGGTGTCCATTGACTTCGCCGGTCCTCGCCCCTCACCATGGGCACATGCTGACGACGCACCCCGGTGTGGTGTGCCGATACGTGGACTTCCGGCGCACCGCCAGCGCCATCTGTCGCTGATCGCCCCTTTCCCGTTCCGCGATCCGCCACGATCCGCCGCGTCCCGAGCGCCTCGTGCCGCTCGTATCCCCTGGTCTTCCTCGTTTCCTCCCCGGGCCCACCGCTTCCGGCCTTCATGACGCTGCCCGTCCGCGTTCCCTCGCTGACGTGTGCGGCCGTGTTCGGCCGTAAAGCCACGCTGTCCGGGGGTGAGTTGACATCACGAAAGGCGACGTCCAGTCATGATTTCCGCCGCCCCGCCACCTCCCGTCCGCCGTCCGCCCGATCCGCCACCGGGCC
>NZ_JAAAYH010000507.1:0-6065 GCF_018035285.1 Streptomyces sp. MK37H
CCCTTGGCGGCCACCATCGCAGGAGGAGTCATGACGGTCGCGGTGCGTTGGGAGCGCCGGGTCACCGCGCGGATCCGGGCGATCAGCTCCCGCATGCTGAACGGCTTCGCCAAGTAGTCGTCCGCGCCCAGCTCCAGCCCCAGGACCCGGTCGGCCTCCTCACCCCGGGCGGTGAGCATGATGATCGGCACATCGGACACCTGCCGGATACCGCGGCAGACGTCGATGCCGTCCATGTCCGGCAGTCCCAGGTCGAGCAGAACGATGTCCCCGTACGGCCCCTCCAGCCCGGCTGCCCCGGTGCTGACATGACCCACCATCAGTCCATACCGCCCCAGTCCCTCGACGAGGGGTTCGGCGATCGTCTCGTCATCCTCGATGAGTAGCGCTCGTACGGTCATGGGGACCTGTGTACCGCAATACCGGAATGGCTTCCTGGTTTTTGTAATGTTGCGAGCGCGGATCCGAATATTGGAGAAGAACTTGTCATGCTCTAGTGTTCGTTTAGCCTTCGCCTGGTACGGCCCTCCCTACGGTGATTCGCATCTGGTCCAACCACCCGTCAGGGAGGCATGATGAGGGCTCCGTGTGAATACCGGAAACTGGCCGACGGGCAATTTCCCGAATTCCAGCCGCGCAACGCGGGCAAGGGACTCGATCTCGATAACGACGGTGACGTCCGGGCGTACTCATGACGAGCGGACGACATGCCCGTGGCCGGATTCAGCCGGTTTCATCGCCGTCGTACGACATCGACGAGGTGTTCCCGCCGGAAGGGGCGCGCGACGCCCGGTCGACGCAACCGATGCCGGCATATGCGCCCGCCGCTGGAACCGTAAGAGAAACGGCCGAGGCTCCTGGCTTCCATAAGGCCGACGGCGGGGCGGGGGACACCGCCAGAGCCAAGGGCGAGGGAAAGGGTAAGGGCAAGGGAAGGATTGGCGGGACCGTCCAGGGCGTCGACCTCGGCACCGAGATCACCGCCTCCCTGGTCGTCTTCCTCGTGGCCCTGCCCCTGTGCATCGGTGTCGCCGTCGCCTCCGGCACCCCGGCCGAACTCGGCATCATCACCGGTGTCGTCGGCGGGCTGGTGGTCGGTATGACCCGGGGCAGCGCCCTGCAGGTCAGCGGGCCCGCCGCCGGGCTCACGGCACTTGTCGCGGAGACCGTCGAGGCCCATGGCATCGCCATGCTCGGGGTGATCGTGCTGATGTCCGGGCTGCTCCAGATCGGCCTGGGGATGATCCGGCTGGGCCGGATGTTCCAGGCCATCTCCATCGCCGTCGTCCAGGGCATGCTCGCCGGGATCGGGCTGCCGCTGATGTTCAGCCAGTCGTATCCGCTGGCCGATGCCACGGCCCCCGGCACGGCCATCGAGAACATCCTCGGCTTCCCCGCGCATGTCCTCGACACCTTCACGAACGCGCAAACGGCGATCGCCGCGTTGCTCGGCATCGCCACGGTCGTCCTCAGCTTCGTCTGGAAGAAGGTGCCGGGGCCGGTCAGCAAGATCCCCGCCGCGCTGGTCGCCGTCGCCATCGGCATCGTGATCGCCGCGCTGCCCGGTGTGGAGGTGAGGACCCTTCAGGTCGGCGATCTGCTGTCGGCTGTTCAGATCCCCGGGCCGGAGCAGTTCGCGGGGCTCGCCGATCCGGCGGTGCTCACCGCCGTCCTCACCTTCACCGTCATCGCCTCGGCGGAGAGCCTGTTCACGGCAGCCGCCGTGGACCGGATGCACGACGGTCCGCGCACCCGCTACAACACCGAGCTGATCGCCCAGGGCGCGGGCAACACCGTCTGCGGCATCCTCGGCGCGCTGCCCATGACCGCCGTCGTCGCCCGCAGCTCGGCCAATGTGCAGGCCGGGGCCAGGACCCGGCTCTCCCGCACCCTGCACGGCCTGTGGCTGCTGGCCTTCGCGCTGCTGCTGCCGAGCGTTCTCGCCCTGATCCCGATCTCGGTGCTGGCGGGTGTGCTGGTGCACAGCGGCTGGAAGCTGCTCGCCCCCGAGCAGTTCCCGAAGATGTGGCGCCAGGACCGCGGTGAGTTCGTGGTGATGGCCATCACCACGGGCACGATCGTCGCCACCGCGCTGCTGGAGGGGGTGCTGGTCGGGCTCGCGGCAGGGATCGTCCTGGCGGCGCTGCGGATGTCGCAGACCTCCATCGAGCACCGGGTGGAGGGCGATACCGCGAAGCTGGTCATGACCGGCAACGCCACGTTCCTGCGGCTGCCCAAGGTGGTCGACGCGCTGGAGGCCGTGGGGTCGGCGGGGACGCCGCGGATCCGGCTGGACCTGATGGGGGTGACCCATCTGGACCACGCCTGCCGCAGCCAGATCGAGGAGTTCGTGGAGCAGAAGCGGGCGTCGGGCACCGTACGGGTGGAGTTGCTGCTGCCCGACCTTCCGGGGCCGGGGCAGAGGCCGAAGCCGAGGCAGGGGCCGAAGCCGAGGCCGGGGCCGAAGCCGAGGCGAAAGTCCGGGCCCGAGTCCTCTCCCGAATCCCCGTTGGCGTCCGCGGCCTCGCCTGAACTCCCGCTGGCCTCCGCGGCCTCGCCCGTGTCCCCGTCGTGGCCGCCGCCACAGCCGCATGAGCGGTCGTCGTCCGGTGCGCTGTACGACGCGTTCTACGGCCCGTCACAGCCGGGTCCGTCCGCGGAGTGGTACTACCTCGACACCCGCCCCTTCGAAGGTCTCCAGGACTCCGAGGACGCGCGGTGGAGGGACCACCACGGCTAGCCACGGGCGGAAAACCGAGAATCGGGCCGCGACACGGGCGGGAAATACGAGGTCCGTGAGAGACCGGGCACCGACCGCGGCTAACGTGGTCGGTGCCCGCACCGCGTATACGCCGCGGGTGTGATGCTGGCCACTGGGGTGGGAGGAAGGACAGAAGTGCAGGTCGGAGACCACTTGTGAGAATTCTGCACACCTCCGACTGGCACCTCGGACGCTCCTTTCACCGGGTCAGCCTCCTTGCCGCGCAGCGGGAGTTCATCGACCACCTCGTCACCACCGTGCGCGAGCGGCGCATCGACGCGGTGGTCGTCGCGGGCGACATCTACGACCGCGCCGTGCCGCCGCTCGCCGCCGTCGAGCTCTTCGACGACGCCCTGCACCGGCTCGCGGACCTCGGGGTGCCGACGGTCATGATCTCCGGCAACCATGACTCGGCCCGCCGCCTCGGCGTCGGCGCCGGGCTGATCGACCGGGCCGGGATCCATCTGCGTACCGACCCCGCCGGCTGCGCCACGCCCGTCGTCCTCTCCGACGGCCACGGCGAGGTGGCCTTCTACGGTCTGCCGTATCTCGAACCCGGCCTGGTGCGGGAGGAGTTGGGCGCCTCGGCGGCCGGGCATACGGCGGTGCTGGGCGCCGCCATGGACCGGGTGCGCGCCGACCTCGCCACCCGGCCGTCCGGCACCCGGTCCGTCGTCCTCGCGCACGCCTTCGTCACCGGTGGCGCGGTCAGCGACAGCGAGCGGGACATCACGGTCGGCGGCGTCGCCTCCGTACCCGCCGAGGTCTTCGACGGCGTCGACTACGCGGCGCTCGGCCATCTGCACGGCTGCCAGACCATCACCGAGCGCATCCGCTACTCGGGCTCCCCGCTCGCGTACTCCTTCTCCGAGGCGGCGCACCGCAAGTCCATGTGGGTGGTGGAGCTGGGGGCGGCGGGCGAGGCGCCGTCGTGCGAACGAGCGGAGTGCCCGGTGCCGCGGCCGCTGGCCCGGATCCGCGGCCGGATCGAGGAGTTGCTCGCCGATCCGGACCTCGACCGCCATGAGGAGGCGTGGGTCGAGGCCACGCTGACAGACGCGGTGCGGCCGCATGAGCCGATGGCCCGGCTGGCGCGGCGCTTCCCCCATGTGCTCACGCTGGTCTTCGACCCCGAGCGGCCCCCCGAGGATCCGCTCGCCTCGTACGCACAGCGGCTGCGCGACCGCTCGGACCGGCAGATCGCCGAGGACTTCGTGGCCCATGTGCGGGGCGGCCGCGGCCCGGACGAGACGGAGCGCGCGCTGCTCGGCGACGCGCTGGAGGCGGTACGGAGCGAGGCGCACGAGGGCGTCGTACCGGGCGAGGAGAACGGCGCGGGGGCGACGACGGCGACCGCGGGGATGACCGCGGGGGAGGCGGCGCGATGAGGCTGCACCGGCTCGCCGTCACGGCCTTCGGGCCGTTCGGCGCCACCCAGGAGATCGACTTCGATGAGCTGTCCGCCGCCGGGCTCTTCCTGCTGCACGGGCCGACCGGCGCCGGTAAGACGTCCGTCCTGGACGCGGTCTGCTACGCGCTGTACGGCCAGGTGCCCGGCGCCCGCCAGGGCAGCGGGCTCTCGCTGCGCAGCGACCACGCCGAACCGCTGACCCCGACCGAGGTCGTTCTCGAATGCACCGTCGGGGAGCGGCGCCTGGAGATCACCCGGCGCCCCGAGCAGCCGCGCCCCAAGAAGCGGGGCACGGGGATGACGCGGGAGAAGGCGCAGACCCTGCTGCGCGAGTACGTCCCGGAGCCATCCTCGACCAGCGCGGGGGCGGGGAAGTGGAAGGCCCTCAGCCGCTCGCACCAGGAGATCGGCGAGGAGATCGCGCAGCTGCTCGGCATGAGCCGGGAGCAGTTCTGCCAGGTGGTGCTGTTGCCGCAGGGCGACTTCGCCCGCTTTCTGCGCGCCGACGAGCTGGCGCGCGGCAAGCTGCTGGGCAAGCTGTTCGACACCGGCCGCTTCGCCGCCGTGGAGGAACGGCTGGCGGAGCAGCGGCGGGCGGCGGAGAAGCGGGTCGCGGCCGGGGACGAGCGGCTGCTCGCGCTCGCCCACCGCATGGCGCAGGCGGCGGGTCGCACCACGGAGCTGGACGGGTATCCGCTGCCCGGACTGACCCCCGGTGAGCCGGGGCTGGCCGACGCCGTCCTGGAGTGGGCCGCCGTCGCGCGGGCGGGCGCGCGCGAGCGGCGGGACATCGCGCTGTCCGCCGTACGAGCCGCCGAGGCGGCCCACGACGCCGCCCAGCGGACCGCCGACGCGACCCGCGAACGGGCCGAACTCCAGCGCCGCCACGCCGAGGCCCGCCGCCGGGCGGACGACCTCGAACGGCAGCGACCCGACCACGACCGCCTGCGCGAGCTGCTGGAACGCGCCCGCGCCGCCGACGCGGTGGTCCCCGCACTCGACCTCCGCACCGCCGCCGCCCACGACCACCACACCGCCGAAGCCACCGAACGCCGGGCCCGAGCCCGCCTGGCGTCCGAGCCCCGCCTACCGGTGCTGCCGGACATCCCCGACCAGCGCACACCCCCTGGCCGGGCCGCTTCGCCTGGCCCGTCCCTGCCCGCACAGGGCACCGCGTCCCCGCGAGAGGCCGCCCCGCACGCGGGCGCCGGGGCCGCGACGGGTGCGGCGGTCGAGCGTGGCGGACACGGCCGGGGCGTTTCGGAGGCGGGCGCGGGAAGTGCCCGGACCGGGGCGGCTCCGGGCGGGGACGGCGCGGACGACGTGCCGGTCCGGGCCTCATCGGGCGAAGCGGGAGCCTCGGAGCCGCCGGCGGGAGGAGCGGAGGCGGTTGCCTCCGGCGAACGCGGCCCGCGGAAGCGCCTCATGGCGCAGACGGTCGGGGACCGGCGTACCGGAACGGACGCGTCGGGCCTGGGCGCGCTCGGCCGGGCGGCGCTCGGCCGGGCGGAGGGCACCGCCCCGCAGACGGGGGCAGTGGCGGGCGGGCCCGGTGGGTCCGGACAGGCCGCCTCGGAGGGGGACGCGGGAGGCGACGGTGCCACCGCAGGCGCGCTGGACCAGGAGCCGCCCGTGGCGGCGGGAGCCCCCGGCACGCCGTCACGGGCGCCGGGGGCCAGCCGCTCCGCAGGCGTGGACGCGCCGTGTGTGCGCGCCACCGGCCGGGTCGCCGCCGCCGGGAACGGGGCGGCAAGTGAGCGTGCCGGGGATGGCCAGGCCGGTACCGGGGCAGGCGCGGAAGGCGGCGGAGGTGCCGTCCCGGGCGTGCCGGGTCGGGCGTCGGCCGGGGAGGTGGTCGCTTCGGACGTGCCGCAGGCGGGGCCTTCCGGCGGC
>NZ_JAAAYH010000508.1:0-6052 GCF_018035285.1 Streptomyces sp. MK37H
GGGACCTTCCTCCGGGACGACCGGGGTTCCTCACCGAACGGAATGACCTTGGCGTCCGCCATGGTGGTCGCGCTCCTTAAGGCTGGGCGCCGGCGGGCAGCAGCGCGGCGAGCCGGTCGATGGTACGGGCGAGGGTCTCGGGCGGGAGCAGCCCGGGGCCGCGGCTGTGCGCATAGTCCGCGAGAGCGCCGGCGGTGGTGTGCTCGGGTTCGAATCCCAGGGTCTCGCGCATCTGGGTGGTGGCCACGACCCGGCCGTGGGTGAGCAGCCGGATCTGCTCGGGCGAGAAGTCGGTGATGCCGAGGGACCGCAGTGCGGTGCGGGCCCAGCGCAGGGTGGGCAGCAGCAGCGGCAGGGTCGGGCGGCCGAGCCGCCGGGCGGCCTGGGAGAGCAGCAGCACCCCGTCTCCGGCGATGTTGAACGTGCCGCTGTTGAGCGTGGACCGGCGCGGCTCGGAGGCCGCGATCCGCAGCACCTCGATGGCGTCCTTCTCATGGACGAACTGGAGCCGCGGGTCGTAGCCGATGACGGTGGGCAGCACGGGCAGCGCGAAGTACTCGGCGAGCGGGGAGTCCGCGCACGGCCCCAGGATGTTGGCGAAGCGCAGCACGCACACCGCGACATCGGGGCGGCGCCGGGCGAAACCGCGGACATATCCCTCGACCTCGACGGTGTCCTTGGCGAAGCCGCCGCTGGGGAGGGATTTGGGCGGGGTGGTCTCGCTGAAGACGGCGGGGTCGCGAGGCGCGGAGCCGTACACATTGGTGCTGGACTTCACCACCAGTCGCTGCACCGACGGGGCCTTCTGGCAGGCGCCGAGCAGCTGCATGGTGCCGATGACATTGGTCTCCTTGATCGAGGCGCGATTGCCGCGCGCGCCCAGCGGAGTGCCGTTGATATCCATGTGGACGACGGTGTGGACGCCGTATTCGGCGAGCAGTTTCCCGATCGTGGGATGACGGATATCGGCCCGGACGAAGTCGGCGCCGCCGAGGTGGTGTTCGGGCGGTACGGCGTCCACGCCGATCACCCGCTCGACATCGGGTTCGCGCTGTATGCGCCGGACGAAACGGCCTCCCAGCCGGCGAGCGACTCCGGTGACGAGCACGACCTTCCCCAAGATCAGCGCCTTCCTTCCCACCCTCGTCCGAGCTGGGCTGTGCCGAACACCGTAACCGCTCGATGTTGCGCTGTGATGACCACTCGCCGCGCAGTGCGACGTTTTAAGCCGGGGCCAAAGGGGCGAACGTGGCTTCAGGCCGGTGCCACCCACGCACCGCAGCCCTCCCACCGGTGGTGGAAGGGCTGCGGGACGAACACAGCGTCGCTTGCTTACTTCTTGTTGCGACGCTGGACGCGCGTGCGCTTGAGCAGCTTGCGGTGCTTCTTCTTGGCCATCCGCTTGCGCCGCTTCTTGATAACAGAGCCCACGACTACCCTCGCTCACTTCGATTCACTCGGTGCGGGGCGTCCGAGCCCACACGACCTACATCGGGCCAGCCTACCCGGCGCCGAGCGAACCACGTAATCCGAGGGTCCTCCCCAGGCCCGGAAACGGCCTAGGCGGACTCCACCCCCACATACGATTCGCGGAGGTATTCATGAACCGCTTGCTCTGGGACCCGGAAAGACCTGCCCACCCGGATCGCCGGCAGATGACCACTGTGCACCAAGCGGTACACGGTCATCTTGGACACTCGCATCACCGAGGCGACTTCCGCCACGGTCAGAAACTGAACCTCGTTCAGAGGCCGTTCGCCAGCAGCCATGACAACACCTGAACCTTCCGCACATGTCGGGCACCGGCTTCCCCTCCGGTGACTCCTGGTCGCATGCGCGCTCCACCCCAGGTTAGGGGCGGGTGATGCAAGTGGGGAAGAGGAGTAGCGATCGGACGCCTACTGTGACAGACACGCTCGATTGAGTACATAGCGAGTAATCGGCCGGTAGTAACCAGACCGCACACCGTCATCAAGCGGAACGGCGACGGACACCCGTCCCTCGGCCTCCCCGACGAACAGCGCGGGGTCGTTCGTGTCCCCTGGCCCGATGGCCTCAAAGCCCAGCTGACCTGCTCCGCAGACCCATCCGTGGTCCCCGATGACCAGTCCCGGCAGGGGCCCGCCGGACTCCGCGGCACAGCCGAGGGCAACCCGAACCGGGAGCGGCGAATGGCTGTGGGCGCCCGGCTCACTCGCGGTCGGGCGAGCGCCGGGCGCCCGCACCATCGCGACACCTCGTACGTAGGCGAGCCGGTGGGTACGTACGCCGAACCGCGTCGTTATGTCGATACATCTACCCTGCGCGGGAGTGAGGACACGGCAGCCCGCCGCCGAGAGCGCCGACGCCAACGCGGCGTAGAAGCCGAGGAGACGGTGGGGATGGCCGGTGCCGAGGAGCACCGGGAGCCGGTCCCGGGCGGCACCCCGCAGCCGGTCCGCGAAGGCGTCCAGCGCCGCGATCGTCAGTTCCGGATCGATCACATCCGGCCCCGAAACATTGGCCGGGTCGATCGAAACCCCGCATTTCTCGCCCATCAGGCCAAGCAATTCCATAAAGGACCAGTCGTATTCGGGCTCCAGCCCGAGCAGCACCCGGGGGTCCCGGGCCGCGAAGAGCCGATAGCGGCGCAGGCTCTCCTCCCGGCTCGTGGCCACGGGTCCGGCGAGCCGCGCCGTCAGCAGATGCGCGCGCAATGCCGCGGTACTCAACACGCCACCGATGCTGGCGGACCCACCCCCTCGGCCGCCCGGATACGCGGACAGACCCCACGGTTGGCGTAACGGCCGCTACGGGGTGTCCGCCGCGTGGCAGGGGCTTCGCCTCCGGACCCCCGGGGTCTGGGGCGGAGCCCCAGTTGTGGGAAGGGGCGGGGAGGGGAACAGCCCGCCGCAGGCGTACGGCGTACCGTCGGACACCCCCTAGGCCGCCGACCGTCGTACGGGGCGTTCTACGGCAGCAGCCCGTGGTGCGGGAAGACCGCCCGGCGCGTCGCCAGGATCGCCTGGTCCAGCCGGTCCGCGGGGTCGTACCCGGCCTCGTGGAAGTCCTGCCAGTCAGGCTCCCGCCCGTCCGTCATACGCCGCGGCGCGTCCATCCGGGTCCGCCGGTACACCTCCTGCCGCCACTCCTCCGGCACCGGCGTGGTGGCCTCCACCGGCCGTCCGGCCGCGATCGCGACCAGATGCGTCCAGGACCGCGGCACCACGTCCACCACCGCGTAGCCGCCGCCCCCGAGCGCCACCCAGCGCCCGTCCGCGTGCTCGTGCGCCAGCCGGTGACAGCTCTCGGCGACCGCCCGCTGCGCGTCGACGGTCACCGCCAAGTGGGCCAGCGGGTCCTCGACATGGGTGTCCGCGCCGTGCTGGGTCACCAGCACCTGGGGGCGGAACGCCGCCAGCAGCTCCGGCACCACCGCGTGGAAGGCCCGCAGCCAGCCCGCGTCCGAGGTCCCGGCCGGCAGCGCCAGATTGACCGCCGAGCCCTCGGCGCCCTCCCCGCCCGCCTCCTCCGGCCAGCCGGTCTGCGGGAACAGCGTCCGGGGGTGCTCGTGCAGCGAGATCGTCAGCACCCGCGGATCGTCCCAGAACGCCGCCTGCACCCCGTCCCCGTGGTGGACGTCCACATCCACGTACGCGACCCGCTCCGCCCCCAGCTCCAGCAGCCGCGCGATCGCCAGCGCCGCGTCGTTGTAGATGCAGAACCCGGACGCGCCCCGGGGCATCGCGTGGTGCAGCCCGCCCGCGAAGTTCACCGCGTGCAGCGCCTCCCCGCGCCATACGTCCTCGGCCGCGCCCACCGACTGCCCGGCGATCAGCGCGGACGCCTCGTGCATCCCCGCGAAGGCCGGATCGTCGATCGTCCCGAGGCCGTACGAGCCGTCCGCCGCCTCCGGGGCGGCCGAGGCGCGGCGTACCGCCTCGATGTACTCCTGCCCGTGGACCAGGCGCAGCGTCGACTCCCCGGCCGGCTTGGCGGCCACCACCCGGACCGCCCGGTCCAGACCGTACGCCTGCACCAACCGCATGGTCAGCGCCAACCGCACCGGGTCCATCGGATGCCCGGCGCCGAAGTCGTATCCGGTTACTTCCTCATCCCACATCAACTGTGCGCGGCCGCTCATGCCCGTCACCGTATCCGGCTGGTACAGGGCTGAACGACCTCGCGTACCGGATCGTCATCAGCACGAGCGCCATCGGCACCAGCATCGCCGCACGGTAGTTCCACGCCCCGCCCAGCGCGCCGACGAGCGGGGAGCCGATGAGAAAGCCCACGTAGTTGAAGATGTTGAGGCGTGCGACGGCGGCGTCGGACGCCCCGGGGAAGAGCCGCCCCGCGGCCGCGAAGGTCTGCGGCACCAGCACACACAACCCCAGCCCCAGCAGCGTGAACCCGGCCATCCCCACCCAGGCCCCGGGCGCCGCCGCGACCACCGCGAAGCCGCCGCCCGCGAGCAGCGCTCCGGCCCGGACCACGGCGACCGCGCCGAAGCGCCGCACCCCGAGGTCGCCGAAGGAGCGGCCGATGAGCGTGGTGACCATATAGACGTTGTACGGGACCGTGGCCAGCTGCTCGGAGCTGTGCAGCACGTCCTCCAGGTACTTGGCGCTCCAGTTGGAGACGGTGGAGTCGCCGATATAGGCGAAGGCCATGACGAGACAGAGCGGCAGCAGCGCCCGCATGCTCACGGTGGTCTCGTCCCGCGCCACTTCGGTCGGCTCGGCGCCCTGGTGATCGACGTACCAGCGGCTGGCGATCAGCGCGACGGGCACCAGAGTGGCCACCAGCGGCCCGTAGAGCGTGGGCAGCGGCAGATCCCAGTGCGCACCCGCCCAGGCGAGCGAGGCCCCGGCAATGCCGCCGAGGCTGTACGCGCCGTGGAAGCCGAGCATGATGCTGCGCCCGTACGCGCGCTGGAGGCTCACCCCGAGCATGTTCATCGACGCGTCGAGCGCCCCGACCGTCAGCCCGAACACCGCGAGCGCCACGGCGAGCTGCCACACCGTCGTCCCCGATCCGGCGGACAGCAGGGCCAGGGAGACGACGGGCTGCACCACCCGGAGGACCAGCCCCGGACGCATCCGCTTGACGAGATGCTCGGTGCCGACGCTGCCGACCCCGGCGAGGATCGGCACGGCGGCCAGGAAGAGGGGCAGCAGCCCATCGGATATCCCGTACCGGTCCTGGAGCGCGGGTATGCGCGTCACCAGCAGAGCGAAGATCGCGCCCTGGACGAAGAAGCTGATGGCCAATGAGGCCCGGCCTTGCCGGAGCCGGCGGCTCGGACGCGAATCCGTCATGGCCGTGGAGCGTACGGCCCCGCACTACTTGTGGGTAGAGGTGAGCAGCCCTCGCAGTTCGGCCATCTCCACGAAGAGACCCCGGGCCGCGGAGAGTTTGGCGGCGGGTGTCATGGCCGTGTAGCCGTACACATCCATCCCGGCCGCCAGGGCGGCCTGGACCCCGAGCGGGCTGTCCTCGACGACGGCACAGCGCCCGGGCGCCACACCCATGCGGTCGGCCGCGTGGAGAAACAGATCCGGGGCAGGCTTGCCCCGGCCCACGTCCTCGGAGCTGAAGATGTGGTCCTCGCCGAAGAGGTCGTACAGCCCGGTCGTACGGAGGGCGACGCGGATGCGCTCATGGCTTCCGGAGGAGGCGACGCAGTACGGAACCCCGTCGGCCCGCAGCTTCTCCAGAACCTCGGCCACACCGGTCACCGGCCGCAGCTCGCGGCGGAAGGCGTCGAAGACCCGGCCGTGGAAGGTGGTGTCGAAGTCGGGCGGAAGCCGCCGGCCCGAGCGCTCGAGGACCAGGTCGTGGATGCGATGCATGGCGGAGCCCATGTAGTCGCGTATGGAGTCCTCGTAGCTGGTGGGGTGCCCCAACTCGGTGAGGTAGGCGGCGAGAAGCCGGTTGGAGATGGGCTCGCTGTCGACGAGCACTCCGTCGTTGTCGAAGATGACCAGGTCATAGCGCATACGGTCAGCCTACAAACAGAAATGAGAAAAGCCCGGTTGCGAGCCGAAGCTCCCAACCGGGCTTTTCATAA
>NZ_JAAAYH010000509.1:0-6009 GCF_018035285.1 Streptomyces sp. MK37H
ATCTGCGCCAACGGCGCCGCCGTCGTCGATCTGCACGTACAGTGCGGTGAGCAGGGTGTCCAAGTCGCTTGCCACAGTATAAGTCAGCAGTTCACTTCCCGAGATCGTCGTTGGCATCGCGCAGTTGACGCATAGCCTCCACGAGCTTGCTGAATCCGTCGCGTCCGAGGGGGGTAAGCACTCGGGCGCGCAGGATCTGTGCAACTGCCTGGGAGATGGACTGGGCCATGTCCTCGCCCTGGTCGGTCAGCTCGAGGTAGGTGACCCGTCTGTCGGCATCGCACGCCACACGTCGGGCCAGGCCGGCCACGCAGAGCCGGTCGGCAAGCTTGGTGAACCCGCCACTGGACATGCCTGCCTCCTGCGCCAGGCGTGTCATGGGCATCCGGTACTCGGAGGCAGCAAGCAGGCGTAGCAGTACGCCGGCGACGCCTCGGCCGAGGCCGAAGCGCTCGGCCAGCTCGCTCACGAGGGACTCTTGTGTTGCGTGGAAGCCCTGCATCACCAGCTTCCACCAGTCAAGCAGTTCACGATCCACGCCCTGGTCAGCACTTCGGCCGTCGCCACTGTCGGCCGGGGGTGGTGGTATCACGCTCTGCAGACCCCTCGTTTCGCTCTCCATTACAGTCTCAACGCCGTGGCTTCGCAGATGTTCCTGACCTCTCAGTGATAAGGCCCGGACGCCCGAGGAGGGCGCGGGTCGCCAGCCCGCTGGAAACGCCGAGGCCGACGGCCGCGGCTGTCCACCATGGGTCCCAGGGAAGCAGCCCGACGGCTTGGTCGACTGACCAGCGGCCGGGTCCGGTGAGCGTCAGCGTGGCCGGCAGCATCATCAGGACGAGCGGATACTCGTAGCCGTTGTTCTGCACCCAGAGCCCCTTGCGCCACTTCACAGTGACCGCGACCGTCATGACTCCTCCTGCGATGGTGGCCGCCAAGGGGGCGAGCGCTCCTGCGCCGAGCAGCAGACCCGCCGCGATCTGCCCGGAGCCCGCGGCGGCCGCAGTGAGCCGGCCGCCGCGGAACCCGTCCGCTCGGAACTCTGCCGCTCCGCCCTCGAGCCCTTCACCTCCGAGGCGGTGGCTGACCTTCTGGACGCCATGTCCGACGAACAGCAAGCCGATGGCCAGTCGCAGGACTAGCAATCCGATGTCCATCACACTCTCCTCTTGCCCGGATAAATGGTGCGGTAGCGGTGAGTTTCGCTGTGTTACAGCACGAAGCAGGTGTCGAAGATCTCGGTCGGCGCTTCCGGGGCGAAGCCGCGCTGGGCGCGCCAGTGCCGGTGCTGCTCGGACTCGGCGACGGCCTGACTCATCAGTTCGGCCTGTCGAGCACCCGAAATGCTGGGCTTGACCGTGGCCTGGTAGCCCCCGTAGTGGGCGACCGGGCTCCATGCCGGGCTGATCGCCGGTATCGCCTCTTCCAGACCCTCGTACTCGGCTGCGGCCCAGACGATGCGGCCGCCGGTGACGGTGAGAAGGGACTCGATGTGTGGTATGTCCTGATCCGGGACGGTGAAGAAGTCGTCGGAGAGGATGGCGAGGTCGCCGTAGAACCCGGGCTTGAGGATGCCCTTGACATCCTGCTCACCGGTGAGCTTGGCGCCGGCCTGCGTGTACATGGTGAGGGCGGTCTCCCGGCTGACGCGGTTCTGCGCCGGATAGATCGTCAGATCGCCGACGGTTCGGCCGGAGACCAGCCAGTGCAAGGCGACCCACGGGTTGTAGGAGGACACCCGGGTGGCGTCCGTGCCGGCGCCGACGGTCAGGCCGCGCTCCAGCATGGCGCGTACCGGTGGTGCCTCTGAGGCGGCTCCGGCGCCGTACCGGCGCACGAATGCCTCACCCTGGAACGACATCCGGTTCTGGACGGACATGGCGCCGCCGAGTGCGGCGATGCGGTCCAGGCTGTCGCGGGAGACGGTCTCCGCGTGGTCGAAGAGCCAGCGGTTTCCCGCGGGGAACAGGCCCTCGGCGGCGAGCTTCTCGAAGACCGCGAGGTCGCGGCGGATCGTCTCGTCGTAGGTGGCGTGCAGGCGGAAGCCCCAGCCGTTCTCCATCAGCAGCCGCACGGCCTTCTCGAAGCCCACCTCGTAGTCCGCGGCCAGCTCGGGCCGGGGCTCGGTGAAGTTCTCGAAGTCGGCCGCCGACCAAGTCAGGTTCTCTCCGGCGCCGTTGAGCCGGAGCCATTCGTCGCCGTCTTCGGGCCGGACCATGCCGATCCAGCGCTGCAGGTCGTCGACTTCCTGTCCCGGGGTCTGCGGGAAAAGGTGGTAGGCGATGCGCAGCGACAGCTGACCGGTCTTGGCCAGGTCGATGACGGTTCCGTAGTTGTCGGGGAAGTTCTGGAATCCCCCGGCCGCGTCGATCGCTGACGTGAGGCCGAACCGGTTCAGCTCGCGAAGGAAGTGCCTGGTGGAGGTCTTGAGGTCCTCTGCCTGCAGGGTGGGTGCTGCGGCGAGGGTGGAGTACAGGATCAGGGCGCTGGGCGCGGCCAGGAGCATGCCGGTGGGCTCCCCGTCACGGCCGCGCACGATCTGACCGCCCTTGGGGTCGGGGGTGGCCTTGGTGTAGCCGGCCGCCTTCAGCGCCGCGCGGTTCATCAGGGCGGACTGGTACAGGTGTAGCACGAACACCGGGGTGTCCGGTGCGGCCGCATTCAGCTCGGCGAGGGTGGGCAGACGCTTCTCGGCGAACTGGTCCGCCGACCATCCGCCGACAACCCTGACCCACTGGCCCTTGGGGGTACGGGCGGCCTGCTCGCGCAGCATCGCCAGTGCCTGGCGCAGTGTGGGGACACCGTCCCAGCGCAGTTCCAGCACGTAGTTCAAACCGCCGCGGATCACGTGCAGGTGCGAGTCATTGAGGCCGGGGATGACTCGGCGGCCCAGCGCGTCGACCACTCGGGTCTGGGCGCTGATCAGCGGGGCGACGTCCGCGTCGTCGCCGACCATGGTGACCTTGCCGTCCTTGATGGCGACGGCGCTGGCCTGCGAGCGCACCGGGTCACCGGTGTAGATCTTGGCGTTGCGTACCACGATATCGGCGACGTGCTTGGAGTTGGTCGGGGCGAGACCTGCCACAGGCATGGTGGCCATGGAAAATCATCTCCAGTCAGGAGGGAGTGCTGAGGGGCTTTGTGAGGGATGAGGCGGTCGCTGGCGAACGCGGCGGGTGGGGGAATTCACGGTGGGCCGTGTCAGGTGGAGGACACTCTGTGCGGCACGGCCAGGACAGCGACAGCGGTACCGAACGTGCTGGCCAGCAAGGGCCAGCCCAGTCCCACGTGACGTACGAGCAGGGCTCCCCCAAGCGCACCGGCCAGCATCGCCAGTACGGAGGCCAGTCGGCGGCCGGCACGCGGATTGGTGCCGCCTGCCGGCGTCGAGTCGGACGCCAGTCCGGTCAGCGTGAGCGTCAACACCGTGGTGGTCACATCCGGCACGGCGAGTTTGCGCACCGTCCCGTTGCGCAGGCCCATGGCCAGAGCGGTCAGTGCGATGAGCGCGTGTACCGCATGGCTGGTGGCGAAGGCGACGGTTGTAGCCGTGGCCAACAGAAACATTTCGAGAAGCAGAATCCAGCGGAGCCAACTTGGTGATGCCCAGCGGCGCATCACGGTCGCCAGACGGCCTGCGACCGCTGCTCCGACCAGGAAGGCGGCCAGCGACACCAACGAGCCGAGCAGCGGGAAGCCGGGTATACCGGCGGCAGCGAAGCCGATGATGACCACGTTGCCGGTCATGTTCGCGGTGAAAACATGTCCCAGGCCCACGTAGCTGATCGCGTCGATAAGACCGCTCACGGCTGTCGCGGTCATGAGAGCCGGCAAGAGCGGCTCGCGACCGCCCGGTGCGCGCGAGGCTGACGGATGGTTGAGGTTCACTGTCGTTTCCTTGAGTCACGGCCGTGTTCGTCCGGCTTGCTCTTGCGTGGAGATCTCGTCCGCGGTGTCGGCCCCTTATTTGTGGGTAGTTGGGCGTCAACCTGCGGTGAGTGGAGTTGCCCCCGCAACGCGAGCTGACGTCCGTGCTGCGGGAACCACCGAGAGTCGTGCGCATCGGGGTCTCCGGCCCGGGGCCGACGGCGGCCCCAGGCCGGTCACCCTCGGGCCGGCGGCCCAGACGGCGGTCAGCCCGCGGCGTGGGCGCCGATGACGGCCTGGGCGTAGACGAGGCCGAGACCGTAGGCGCCGCCGTGCTCCTTGACGAGCTCCGTGACAGGGACGTAGGTCTCGGTACGGGCCCAGTCGCGCTGCAGCTCGAGCAGGACCTGGATCCAGGTCACCGGCACCGCACCGGCCTTGACCATCCGCTCGATGGCGTGCTCGTGAGCCTGCGGGGTGACGCCGCCGGAGGCGTCGGCCACCACGTAGACCTCGTAGCCCTGTCCGAGCGCCGACAGCACCGGGAGCACGACGCACACCTCGGTCCACAGCCCGGAGATGATGATCTTCCTGCGGCCGGTGGCCTTGATCGCCTCGACGACCGCACTGTCCTCCCAGGCGTTCATCGTGGTGCGGTCGATGATCTCCTGGCCCGGGAAGACCCCGGCCAGCTGCGGCAGGAGCGGGCCGGAGAACGACTCGGCGGCCACGGTGGTCAGGACCACCGGGACGTCGAACGTCTTGGCTGCCTTCGCCAGACCGACTGTGGCGTTGACGATCGCGGTGCGGTCGCCACTGCCGGTCCCGAAAAACATCTGCGGCTGGTGGTCGACGAACAGCATCACCGAGTTGTCGGGGGTCAGCAGGTCCGGGCTGGGAGCGGCTTTGACATTGGAGATGTTGAACATGACGGGTTCCCTCTCTTGTTCTAGTACAGGCAGGGACACACACCTGGTGTGCCTGACCGCTGGCCGGCCGAAGAGCCGGCCAGCCCATGCGAGCAGTCCCTGCAATCGGTTCTTGGATGCCGGCATCACGGCCTCCTTGGACGTCGCGCCGGGGCGGTAACCCGTCCCGGGAAGGACACTCACATCAATCAACCTTGCAAGGAAACTATTTCCTTGCAAGAGATTGAATGATGAACTAGATAGTGAGGCGCATCACACCACCACCGCGGTCTCCCCGGTCCGCGGCTGTGCATTGATCTCGGTGCGCTCACCAGTCCGTCATGGCAGGGGCGACCCCGTCATGGCAGGGGCGACCCGCCGGCGGATGAGGAGACCGGCCGCGGCGAGCCGGTCGAAGAACTCCTCCTCATCGGCCGCGCCCGCCACCGCACCGCGAACCTCTCCCGCAGTTCCTCGCGCGGCGTGCGCGCCTTCTTCTGCCGCTGGGCCTTGTGCTTCTCGGCGCTGGTGGGCCTGGTGGTGGGTGCTGCGGTGTGGATGTTCCTACGTCGCGTCAGGTGGCCGCAGGTGAAGTCGGGGAGGCTGTCGGCCATCGGATCTGACGGTAAATCTCGCGGGCGACGTAGCGTTTGAGGCAGCGGATGATCTCGCGTTTCGACATACCCTGTTTCGTGCGTCGTTCGAGATAGGCGCGAGTGCGTGCGTCACGGCGGATGCGTATTACGACGATGCGGTAGAGGGCGGCGTTGGCCTGGCGGTTACCTCCGCGGTTCAGCCGTCGGGGCCGGGTCTTTCCGGAGGACTGCTCGACGAGGCTGACGCCGCGGAGAGCGGCGAAGGATTGCCTCGTTGGCGAGCCGTTCGGGGTTGTCGCCTGCGGCGATAAGCAGGGCAGCGGCGCTGTCGGGTCCGACGCCGACGATCTCCAGGAGCTGCGGCTGGTGGGCTCGGATGGCCTGGTTGACCCGGCGGGTGAGTTCTTTCGCCTCGGCGGTCAGCTGCTGGATGCGGCGGGCCAGCAGTCGGAGTGTGAAGACAGCCGCGCCGGCGGTGTCGGGCAAGTCCGCGCACCGGGCGATCAATGCCGGGTTACTGAATAGGTGTACGCGGCGTGGAAACCCACGCCGCGCTGCCATGTCTTCCGGCCGAGCCGTCCGAGGAAGCGCACCCGGCGAGCCCGCTCGAGCAAGCGCACCCGGGCGAGCGCACCCCA
>NZ_JAAAYH010000051.1:0-33424 GCF_018035285.1 Streptomyces sp. MK37H
TACGCCCTGAGTCAGATCGGCAAGCCGTACGTCTGGGGCGCCGAGGGGCCGAACTCCTTCGACTGCTCGGGGCTGACCTCCTCCGCCTGGGCGTATGCCGGGCGGACCATCCCGCGCACCAGCCAGGAGCAGTGGCGCCGGCTGCCACGGGTGCCGCTCAGCCGGCTGCGCCCCGGCGATCTGGTGATCTACTACAAGGGTGCGAGCCATGTGGCGATGTACGCGGGCAATGGCCAGGTGGTCCAGGCGCCGCGCCCCGGCCAGCGGGTGAAGCTCTCCCCGCTCGCCTCCAATCCGCTGCAGGGCGTGGTGCGCCCGGGCCCGGTCACGGTGGCCGGGAAGCGGTGACGGCTCCGGCGACGGCCGGTGTCAGCGGAAGGACCGGACGGCCTCGGGGGCCTGGTCGTCCACCTCGGCACCGTCGTCGGCCCCGGCCATATCGTCGGCCTCGGCGGCCTCGGTCCCGGCGGCCTCGGCTTCAGCGGCCTCAGCCTCGGCTTCAGCGGCCTCGGCCTCTTCCCTGACCTCGTCCAGATAGGCGGCCGTCTTCTCCGGCTCGTAGAAGAAGTTCTCGAAGTCGGAGGGGTCGTCGAAGCCGTTGGCGATGCGGTGGGCGACGGCGGGGAAGGCGGACCCCGCGCCGAGGAGGTTCACGATGTGCTCCGGCGGCGGGGCCAGCATGGCGTTGGTCCACTTGGTGACGTGCCGCGCGGTCTCCCAGTAGCGGTCGAACGTCGTCCGCATCCACTCCTCGTCGAACGGCCGGTCGCCGCGCTCGAGGATGCTCTCCAGATAGGCCGCCGCGCACTTGGCCGCGGAGTTGGAGCCCTGGCCGGTGATCGGGTCGTTGGCCACCACGACATCGGCCACGCCCAGCACCAGCCCGCCGCCCGGCAGTCGCCCGACCGGGTGGCGTACGGTCGGCGCGTACCGCCCGGACAGCGTGCCACCCGCGTCCGTCAGCTCGACCTTGGTGGCGCGCGCGTACTCCCAGGGCGTGAAGTGTTCCATCAGCTCCAGGACGCGCTCCAGGTGCTCCGCGGGGTCGGTGAGGCCCTGGAACGCGTCGGCCGGACCGCCCGGGACGGCCTCCCAGAAGAGGATGTCGGCGCGGCCGCTGGTGGTGAGCGTGGGCATCACGAAGAGCTCGCCGACGCCGGGCACGAGATTGCAGCGCACCGCGTCGACGCCGGGGTGCTCGGGGCGCGGGCCGAGGCCGTGCACATAGGCGACCGCGAGGGCGCGCCGCGGGGTGTCGTACGGGGAGCGGTCGGCGTCCCGGCCGAAGAGCGAGACCAGTTCGCCCTTGCCCGCGGCCACCAGCACCAGGTCGTACTTCCTGGCGAGGACGTCCAGGTCGGAGACGGCGGCGCCGTGGATGACCACCTGGCCGCCGCGCTGCTCGAACGTCTCCATCCAGCCGGCCATCTTGATCCGCTGGTCGACGGACTGGGCGTAACCGTCGAGCCGGCCGACCCAGTCGATGACCCGCGGATGGCCCCCGGGAGCCGGCGGCCCGGCGACCGAGACCCCGAGGCCCTCGATCCGCGGCGCCCGCTCCTCCCAGAAGTTGAGCTCCAGATCGCGCTCGTGGTCCAGCGCGGTGTGGAACATGCACTGGGTGGACATCACCCGCCCGCCGCGGATCTCATCGGCCGTCCGGTTGGACATCAGCGTGATCTCGTAGCCCTGGGACTGGAGGCCGAGAGCGAGTTGGAGGCCGGATTGACCGGCACCCACGATGAGTATCTTCCGCATGGCTGTCGACTCTCCCTCATGCTCGGGCCGGAAAGAGGAATGGAGCATTCCATCCCACGGGCGGAGCAGAGGTTACGTCATTCGGGTGACACGTCAACGGCGTGCCTCACCAGCGCCAGCAGCGCGTCCACGACCGCGATCCGGCGTCGGGCGTCCATCATCACCACGGGGACGGAGGACGCCACGGAGAGTGCGTCCCGTACGTCCTCGGCCTGGTAGAGCGGAGTCCCCTCGAAGTGGTTGACCGCCACCACATACGGCAGTCCGAGGCTCTCGAAGTAGTCCAGCGCCGGGAAGCTCTCGTCCAGGCGCCGGGTGTCTACCATCACCACCGCGCCGATGGCCCCGCGCATCAGGTCGTCCCACATGAACCAGAAGCGCTGCTGGCCGGGGGTGCCGAAGAGATACAGGACCAGATCGTTCTCCAGCGTGATCCGGCCGAAGTCCATCGCGACGGTGGTCGTCAGCTTCTCGGGCGTCGCCTCGAGGTCGTCCACACTCTCGCTGGCCTGCGTCATCAGCGCTTCGGTCTGGAGCGGAGTGATCTCCGAGACCGCGCCGACGAAGGTCGTCTTACCGACGCCAAAGCCTCCCGCTATCACTATCTTGGTGGCGATCGGCGCGCGGGAGCGGTCCGTCTGCCACCTCTGGAGCACCTCCTCGGTCCCGGGTATCCCGGCCCCGGGTATCTCCGACGTCGCCGGCGGGGTCGCCGTGATCGTCTCAGAGCCTGCGAAGTCCACTGAGCACCCTTTCGAGCAACGCGCGGTCCGGCTGGCCGGGGCCCCGCCCGGTGCCGTAGACGCGGATCTTTCCCTGGTCGGCCAGGTCGCTGAGCAGGACGCGCACCACACCGAGTGGGATCTTGAGCATCGCGGAGACCTCCGCGACGGAGCGCATCCTGCCGCACAGTTCGATGATCGCCCGGATCTCCGGCAGCATCCGGGAATTCAACCCGCTGGGGGCCGGGTCGAGCCGTCCGTCCGGAGACTCCAGCGCCGCGACGAAGGTCTCCACCAGCAGCACATGGCCGGAGCGGGTGCGGCCACCGGTGAGTGAGTACGGACGTACGCGAGCGGGTTTACGGTCGGGCCGGCCGGACCCGGCGGCCGTCACTGCGCGTGCTCCAGCGACCTGCGTAGTTCATTGCGGAGCTCGGGGGTGAGCACATGCCCGGCCCGGCCCACGAACAGCGCCATGTGATAGGCGACGACGGTCATGTCGCAGTCGGGGGTGGCGTGCACCCCCAGCAGCGAACCGTCGCTGATCGACATGACGAACAGACTGCCCTCGTCCATCGCCACCATCGTCTGCTTGACACCGCCGGCGTCCATCAGCCTCGCCGCGCCGAGCGTGAGGCTGCCGAGCCCCGAGACGATCGTCGCGAGATCCGCGCTGGAGCCCTTGGGGCCGTCCTGCGCCGACGGATCGGCCGCCGCGGCATGGTGCCGTGTGTCGGAGGAGAGCAGCATCAGCCCGTCGGTCGAGACGACCACGACCGAGCGGACGCCCGGCACCTCCTCGACCAGGTTCGCCAGCAACCAGTGCAGATTACGGGCCTCGCGACTCAACCCGTAGGTACTACTGGGCGCATTCACCCGCGTGCCTCCTCAACCGTGCCACCCTCGTTCTGCGCCCCCGTTTGCCCTGCTGGTCCCCCGTGCCCCCGAGCGGACTCGCCGTGACCGGCGATCTCGGCGGCGGCGTCGCGGTGTCCCTCGCGGGCGCCGCGCTGGAAGCCACCGAGCCGGCGCCGCAGTTCCTCCGCGTCCACCGAGCCGGTCCGCTCCCGTGGCTCGGGCTCCCGGAGCGCCACGTTCCGCGGTCGGCGCTTGGGGAGCCCCTTGTCGGTGCGCAGCGCCTCGTCGTCCGGGCGGGCGTGCTGGTCGGGGCCGATGGCGTACGGATCGGCGGACGGCTCACCGCCGCCTGCCCGCTCACCACCCTCCGCCGTCCTGCCGCCGGGCGGCGACGGGACGCTGCCTTCCGGGCCGTCGTACGACGCCGGGGCGCCGTCCGCCGGGCCACCGCCCGCCGCCGGGCGGCCGTTGGCCGGGCCCCAGGCGTCCGCGCCGACCGGGCGTATGCCGTGGCCGCCGATGTACCACTCGCGGTCCGCGTGGTCGTCGGGGTCCGCGTGGTCGTCGCGGCCGTCGGCGTCCGCGCGGTCCGCGGCGTCCTCACGTACGTCGCGACCCTCACGGCCCTTACCGCTTTCGCGGTCCTTACGGCTTTCGCGGTCCTTACGGCTTTCACGGTCGGCGGGATCCGTACGGTCCGAGCGGCCGCCGCGGTCCTCGGGGCCCCCTTGGCTCTCGCGCAGGCGGCGGAGCATCAGCTCCATCGTCTGCTCGACCGCCGGGACCTCCGGCTCCTCGGGCTGAGGTACCGGGGCCTTGCCGTCCGCGCCGGACCGGGTGCCGTCCTGCCCGTCGTCCTGGGCCACCTTGGGGACGCGCTTGGGCAGGGCGGGCAGCGCACCGGCGCCTTCCGGGGCCGGATGGCCGCGCGGCGGCGTGGGCTCCATGGGGTAGTCACCGCCCGTGACCCCCGTCCGCCCCCACCGCTCACCGGGGACGGCCCACGGGGCGCTCGGCTCCGGTTCGGCGGCGGCGTCGACCGGCTCGGGCTCAGGACGGGGCTCGTCCTCGGGCTCCGGCTCGGCGGCCCGGGGCGCCGGGTCCGGTTCCGCGGGCGGAGCGGGCGGCGCGACCGACTCGGCCGGCGGCTCGGCGTCGGCCCCCGCCACACCCTGTTGGTCCCGCGCGACCGAACGGGCCTGCCCCGGCAGCGCGTTGGAGTTCGCCTCGGCCTCCGAGCCCGGGAAGCCCAGGAAGGACGACGGTCCGGTGGCACCGAACGTCGCGCCCACGCCCACCGGTGGGGCGGGCGGCAGCCCGGCGCCGGGCGGACCGGAGGGAAGGATCTTCGTCGGGAGGACGACCACGGCCGCCACCCCGCCCGGCTGCTGCTCGCGCAGCTGTACGCGGATGCCGTGGCGCGCGGCGAGCCGGGTCACCACATACAGCCCGAGGCCCAGCGGGTCCTCCGGCTGGGGGCCCTGGCAGTACTCGGGCACCGGGTCCGCGAGCCGGTTGTTCAGCTCCACGAAGCGCTCGGGCGTCATGCCGATGCCCTCGTCCTGGACGGAGAGCATGACCTCGCCGGTCTCCAGCAGCCAGCCGGAGATCTGGACCGCCGCGTCCGGCGGAGAAAACGATGTCGCGTTCTCCAGAAGCTCGGCGATCAGGTGGCTGACGCTGTCCGCGGCGAACCCCGCGACCTGGGCATGTGGCGGCAGCGCCTGGATCTGCACCCGGTCGTACCGCTCGACCTCGCTGATCGAGGCGCGCAGCACATCCAGCAGCGGCACCGGCCCCGGATGGGTGGCCTTCTGCTCGGAGCCCGCGATGACCAGGAGGTTCTCGCCGTAGCGGCGCATCCCGGTGGCCAGGTGGTCGAGCTGGAAGAGCGTCTCGAGGCGGTCGGGGTCCTGCTCCCGCTCCTCCAGGGACTCGATGATGGTGAGCTGGCGCTCGATCAGGCCCAGCGAGCGCAGCGCGAGGCTGACGAAGCTGCCGTGGACCCGGGCCCGCAGTCCCTCCAGCCGGGTGGTGACCGCGTCCCGCTCGGCGCGCAGCCCGTCCCGCTCATCGGCCAGCCGCTGCCGCTCGCCGACGAGCCGGGTGCGCTCGCGCTCGAGCTCGGCGACCCGCTCGTACGTCCGCGTGGCCTTGGCGTGCAGTTCGTTGACGGCCCGTACGGCGTCCGCGAACTCGTCGTCGCGGCCCTTGAACGCGACCGGTTCCTCGGCCGCCGGATCGGCCGCGACCCGCCGGGCGCCGAGCCGGAGCGCGGCCAGCGGCCGGGTCATCGAGCGGGCGCTGTGCACTCCGGCGCCGAGGGCGACCAGCAGGGCGGCGCCGACGATGCCGATGCGCAGCTCCAGATCGGTGACCTCGTCGTCCCGCACCCGCGCGAGCTGGGCGGCCTCGGCGGAGGCCAGCGAGGACTGTGCGCCGCGCATCTGGTCGATCCGGGCGTTCAGGGCGGCCTCGACGCGGTCCTTCTGGAGGAAGAAGTCATTGCCCGCGAGGCGGCTCTGGTCGGTGAGCCGGGCGAGGTAGCGCTCGGCGGAGCCGACCTCGGTGCCGTTGACGGTGCGCTGGTAGGCCTCGCGCATGGCGGCCGGGGCGAGCTGTTCGAAGTCGTCGAGCGCCGACTGCTCGCGGACGTTGGTCCGCTGGGCGGCCGAGACCAGCGTGGGCTGGCCGCCGCCCGCGTCGAGCGCGGCCAGCAGCAGTCCGCGGGTGGCGGACGCCTCCTCCACCGCGCGGCCGAGCGGGGCCAGCGCGGCGGTGCCGCCGGACTCGGCGTCGGCCGGGAGCCGGCGGGCGAGGGTGTCGGTGATGCCGTTCAGCGCCTGGACGGTGCGGGTGTAGGCGGTGAAGACGTCGATGGCCGAACCCTTGCCGGTCAGCGCCTCCTGCCGCAGCTCGGGGAGGTCGTCGAGGCGCCGCCGGACGGAGGCCGGGACGTCCCCGCGCGTCTCCCGGACCCGGCGGTCGACCCGGGCGCGCATCTCCTCGGAGACCCCGCGGCCGGAGGCGGAGGTACGGCCGTCGGCGACATAGCGGGTCATGGCGTCGCGCTCGTCGGCGAGGGCGTGGGCGAGGGTCACCGTGGAGCGGTTGGTCTCCGCGAGGTCGACGAGGGCTTGCGCGTCGGTGGTGTCGTCGAGGGCGAGCAGGACGGCGGGGGTTCCGGCCCCGAGGACGGCGACGGAGACGAGGGCGACGGACGTGGTGAGCCGACGGCGGACGCGTACGGTGCGGCGTCGCGGCGTCGCCTCATCGTGGCGTGGCTCGCCGACCGCATCGCGCGTGGTGCCCCGAAGCCGCTTCTTCCGCACCGGTGCTCACAATCCATTCTCGCCCGACCGCTGACGTAGACCAGAGGTGACGACGGATCAACAATTGTGTTTCCCCACCCCTGGTAGGGATTCCGACCCTTTCAGGACGGGTCTGGGGCGGGTATCCATCACCCGCCCGGCCACCCGAACGAGTGAACCGTATTGCGTAGTTGACCACCAACTTTGGCTCGCGGCCATACCTTCCCACCACCTTGCGCGGATTGGTAAAGACCTCGGCGCCCTGACAAGATGCCCACCCGCAGCTTCCCAGAAGTGTCAATCCCGCCCCAATCAGGCAGCGGAGAAACCGGCGACGGATTTGGTACGGACCAACGCCCGGTCCGACCCTCGCCGCCGTGGTGATCGACAGGGGTCCGGCAGACTGAGGGAATGCGCATCGAACTCGCGACCGCCCCCGGCGATCAGCAATATCCCAACGAGGACTACGCCTCAGTAGCCCTCCCGGCCTCGGGGAGCGGCGGTGCGCTTGTGGTGCTGGACGGAGTGACCCCGCCCGAGGGAGGGGACGGATGCGTCCACAGCGTGGACTGGTTCACCGCACGGCTCGGCGGATCGCTGCTCGAACTGTCCGGTTCGCGACGGGATATGCCCCTGGCACAGTGCCTCTCCGAGGCGATCACCCGGACCGCCGCCGCTCATAGTTCAACATGTGACCTTTCTCACCCCCTGACGCCCCAGGCGACCGTCGTCACGGCGCGCTGGAACACCGAGCGAATCGAGTATCTGGTGCTGTCCGACTCGGTGTTGCTCATCGAGCGGACCCATGACGGGGTGGCCCCGGTCCTGGACGACCGCATCGACCGGCTGCGGGCCGAGGGCAAGCGGCTCGCCCCGCTGCGCAACGCGGCGGACGGCTTCTTCACCGCCGCCGCCGACCCCGCGGTCTCCCGTAAGGCGGTCACCGGGGAGCTCCCGCGCGGCGAGGTGCGGGCCCTGGCGGCGCTCACCGACGGGGCGTCGCGCTGGGTGGAGAGGTTCGGCGAGGGCGACTGGACCGAGTGCTTCGCGCTGCTGCGCAAGGAGGGCCCGCAGACGCTGATCGACCGGGTCCGGGCGGCCGAGCACGCCGATCCGGACCATACGGCCTTTCCCCGGGGCAAGACCCATGACGACGCGGCCGTGGTCTTCGTGGAGCCCTGACCGCAGGGGCTGCCCCCGCAGGGGGTAGCGCGGTTGCCACATCCGCGTCGCCGGATGCGCGCGGGTCGCCGATCCTGACGGGTATGAGCGCCCTACTCCTGCGCCGCGCGCGCCGTCTGACCGCGGTCGTCGGCCTCCTGCTCCGCGTTCAACCGGTGCAGCAGCCTGGCGAGTTCGGCGACCTCGCTGCGCTCCCACGCGGCGAGGCGGCGCGCATACCGCGCCCGCCGCGCGCCGCGCACGGCACGGAAGCGGGTGCGGCCCTCCTCGGTCAACTCCACCAGGAAGGCCCGGCCGTCGGCCGGATCGGGCGTCCGCGTCACCAGTCCGAGCCCCTCGAGAGCCCGGAGCTGACGGCTCATCGTGGCCTTTCCGACGCCCACGAAGCCCGCGAGCTCGGTGGCGCGCTGCGGACCGGCGTCCTCCAGCCGCATCAGCAGTCCATAGGCGGCGGATTCGAGCTCCGGGTGGACCTCCCGGGCCAATTCCCCCGAAGCGGCACGGGCTCTGCGGAGGAAAACCGCCAATTCGCGCTCCAGAGCCAGGAATGCATGGTCCACACCAATGCCGCCCATGGTGCCGCCCTCACCCCGCTCAGGGGGCAACGCCCCGTTGTTGTGCACGTCAGAGCCCTCTCCGGGTTTTCACTTCGTGAAAGTTTCTACCACGCGCGGCTGTTACCGCAGCTCCACCAGTATTTCGCAGGATTAGACCAACGGCATCACACTCTCCCCCTTCCGTCGGCCTATCTACGCCCGTAGCGTCACTCCTGACATGGTCATTCCAATCGGCCCACCTCTCCCCACCGAGGTTTCGGAGGCAACGCCATGCCTGTGCACAGACCCGGTTCGGCCCGACGCGCCCTCAGTGCGCTGATCGGTATTCTCGCCGCTCTCCTCGCCATGACCATCGCGCTGCCCGGTTCGGCGTTCGCCGCCCAGGGTCAGGGTCAGGGTGACAAGGCCATCCCCCATCCCGAGGACGACTGGGCGGGTTCCCAGATAGCCAAGCACGAGGGCGGATCCACGACCGGTGAGGCGCCGACGGGGCTGCTCGCCACCGTCGAGGGCGTGGACGTCAGCAGCCACCAGGGCAATGTCAGCTGGTCGACGCTGTGGAGCAGCGGCGTCCGGTTCGCCTATGTCAAGGCGACCGAGGGCACCAGCTACACCAACCAGTACTTCGCCCAGCAGTACAACGGCTCGTACAACGTCGGCATGATCCGTGGCGCGTACCACTTCGCCCTGCCGGACAACTCGACCGGTGCCGCACAGGCCAACTACTTCGTCGACCACGGCGGCGGCTGGTCCAAGGACGGCAAGACCCTGCCGGGCGCGCTCGACATGGAGTACAACCCCTACGGCGCGACCTGCTACGGGCTGAGCGCCAGTGCGATGGTCAACTGGATCAAGTCCTTCAACAGCACCTACAAGTCGCGCACCGGCCGCGATCCGGTGATCTACACCTCCACCAGCTGGTGGAAGACCTGCACGGGCAACTCCGCCGCCTTCGGTGGCGTCAACCCGCTGTGGATTCCCCGCTACGGCTCGTCCGTCGGCGAGCTTCCGGCCGGCTGGGGCTTCCACACCATCTGGCAGTACACCTCCACCGGCCCGACAGTCGGCGACCACAACAAGTTCAACGGCGCCATGGACCGGCTGCAGGCGCTCGCCAACGGCTGAGCCCCGTATCGCGTCACCCCCCACACCTGGCGCGTCGACCGCATGCGGCGCGTCCCGCCCTCCGGCGTACGGACAGGTCTGTCTGTACGCTGGAGGGCGTCGGTCGTTCCACGGCCCCGGTCGCTCCACGGCCCCGGTCGCCCCCCACGGCCCCGTGTGTCCCCGTCAAGGAGCTTGATCATGAGCAGCGCCCGCCCCTCCGCCCATGAGCGGATCCTGTCCACCGCGTCCGCGCTGTTCAACGCCCATGGAGTGCGCGGGGTCGGAGTGGACCGGATCATCGCCGAGTCGGGCGTGGCGAAGGCGACGCTCTACTCCCACTTCCGCGCCAAGGACGATCTGGTGCTGGCCTATCTGCGCAGAGCGGACGAGCACTGGCGGCGGGCACTGCGGGAGGCCGCCGAGGCGGCCGGCCCCGACCCGCGCGACCGGCTGATCGGACTCTTCGACGCGCTGGGCGGGGCGACCGAACGGGACGGCTTCCGCGGCTGCGCGTTCATCAGGACCGCGGGCGAGACCGAGCCGGACACCGCCACCCACGCCGCGACCGCCGAGCACAAGCGCGCCGTGCGGGCCTGGCTGACCGAGCTGACCCGGGAGGCCGGGGCCGCCGACCCCGGGCGGCTCGCCGTGCAGATCTCCCTGCTCGTGGACGGGGTGATGGCCGCGGCGGCGCTGGAGCCGAGGCCGGAATTCACGGAGGCCGCCCGGGAGGCGGCGCGGGCGCTGGTCGCGCAGGCGTGCCCGGTGCGGGCGTAGCACCCCTTACGCACGTGGAAGACCCCTTACGTACGCGGAAGACCCCTTACGTACGCGGAAGGGCCCGGCCGCCAGATGAGCGGCCGGACCCTTCCCGTGTCTCGCGCCCCGGGTCGTCAGGCCGCGGTCAGCGCGCGCTGCCGCACCGCGCCGGAGGCCAGCAGCTCGCGATAGCGGTCCTGGTACGCGGCGAGCTGGGCGTCGCTGAGCGTATGGGTCCCGTGCACGATGAGCGGCTCCTCGTACGTCATCCCGGTGATGTTGGCGGTGGCGTCGAAGGGCTTGAGCAGATCGACGACCGAGTAGGGGTGGGCCCCGCCCGGCCGGTACTGCTCCTCGGTGCTGCCCGCCGAGGTGGCGACCAGCAGCGACTTGCCGCGCAGCGAGGTGCCGCCGCTGCCGTAGGCGAAGCCGCGCAGGAACACCTCATCCAGCCACTTCTTCAGCAGCGGCGGCGCCGAGTACCAGTAGAAGGGGAACTGCAGGACGATCCGGTCGTGCTCCAGCAGCAGCCGCTGCTCGCGCTCGACGTCGATCCGCAGATCGGGATAAGCGGCGTAGAGGTCGTGGAGCGTGACGTTCTCCACCGGCCGGGCCGCCTCGGCGAGGGCGGCATTGACCCGGGATGCGGCGAGATCGGGGTGGGCGAGGACGAGCAGGGTGCGCACGGAGTCCCTCCGAGGACGATACGACATGCGAACAGACAGGTCTGTCTGCTTCATTGCCGAAGCTACCAGACAGACCTGTCTGCCTCAATCTCACACCGATCCCGCCGCCCGTCCCCATACGCGTGGCCCGGGACCCCGTATGACACAGGGCCCCGGGCCACAGCGACCGGCAGCGTCCGTCACGCCGCTACCGGAACCTCGGGGGTCGCCGCCCGGGCGGGCTCGAGGGCCAGCTCCAGCACCCGGCGGACGTCGGAGACCGGGTGGACGTCGAGCTTGTCCAGGACCTCGGCGGGGACGTCGTCCAGGTCGGGCTCATTGCGCTTGGGGATGATCACGGTGGTCACCCCGGCCCGGTGCGCCGCCAGCAGCTTCTGCTTGACGCCACCGATGGGCAGCACCCGCCCGGTCAGGGACACCTCGCCGGTCATCGCCACGTCCGGGCGCACCTGGCGGCCGGAGAGCAGCGAGGCCAGGGCGGTGGTCATGGTGACGCCCGCGCTCGGGCCGTCCTTGGGCACCGCGCCCGCCGGGACGTGGAGGTGGACGCCGCGCTCCTTCAGGTCGCCGACCGGCAGCTCCAGCTCCGCGCCGTGCGAGCGCAGGAAGGAGAGCGCGATCTGGGCGGACTCCTTCATGACGTCGCCGAGCTGACCGGTGAGGCTCAGCCCCGCGCCGCCCGTCTCCGGGTCGGCCAGCGACGCCTCCACGAACAGCACGTCACCGCCCGCGCCCGTGACCGCGAGCCCGGTCGCCACGCCGGGAACGGCGGTGCGGCGCTCGGCCGGGTCCTGGGCGGACTCGGGGGTGTGGTGCGGCCGGCCGATCAGCGGGCGCAGCTCCTCCACGCCGACGGTGAAGGGCAGTTCGCGCTCGTCGAGCTCGTGCTGGGCCGCCACCTTGCGCAGCAGCCGGGCGATGGACCGCTCCAGGGTCCGTACGCCCGCCTCGCGGGTGTACTCGCCCGCCAGCTTGCGCAGCGCCTCGTCGGTCACCGTGACCTCGCCGGGCTCCAGACCGGCCCGCTCCAGCTGACGGGGCAGCAGGTGGTCACGGGCGATGGTGACCTTCTCGTCCTCGGTGTAGCCGTCCAGGCGCACCAGCTCCATCCGGTCCAGGAGCGCCTCCGGGATGGCCTCCAGGACGTTGGCGGTGGCGAGGAAGACCACATCGCTCAGGTCGAGTTCGACCTCCAGGTAGTGGTCGCGGAAGGTGTGGTTCTGCGCCGGGTCCAGGACCTCCAGCAGGGCCGCGGCCGGGTCGCCGCGGAAGTCGGAGCCCACCTTGTCGATCTCGTCCAGGAGGACGACGGGGTTCATGGAGCCCGCCTCCTTGATGGCCCGGACGACCCGGCCGGGCAGCGCGCCCACGTAGGTGCGCCGGTGGCCGCGGATCTCCGCCTCGTCGCGGACGCCGCCGAGCGCGACCCGGACGAACTTCCGCCCCATCGCGCGGGCGACGCTCTCGCCCAGGCTGGTCTTGCCGACGCCGGGCGGGCCCACCAGGGCCAGCACCGCGCCGCCGCGGCGGCCGCCGACGACGCCGAGGCCCCGGTCGGCGCGGCGCTTGCGCACCGCGAGGTACTCGGTGATCCGCTCCTTGACGTCCTCCAGGCCCGCGTGGTCGGCGTCGAGCACGGCCTTGGCGCCCTGGATGTCGTACGCGTCCTCGGTGCGCTCGTTCCAGGGCAGCTCCAGGACGGTGTCCAGCCAGGTGCGGATCCAGCTGCCCTCGGGGCTCTGGTCGCTGGACCGCTCCAGCTTGTCGACCTCCTTGAGGGCCGCCTCGCGGACCTTCCCGGGCAGATCGGCGGCCTCCACGCGGGCGCGGTAGTCGTCGGACTCGTCCTCGGGGTCGCCGTTGAGCTCGGCGAGCTCCTTACGGACGGCTTCGAGCTGGCGCCGCAGCAGGAATTCACGCTGCTGCTTGTCGACGCCCTCCTGGACGTCCTTGGCGATCGACTCGGCCACGTCCTGCTCGGCGATGTGGTCGCTCAGCCAGGTGACGGCCAGCTTCAGCCGGGCCACCGGGTCGGTGGTCTCCAGCAGTTCGACGCGCTGGGCGACGGACAGGAAGGGCGAGTAGCCGGAGTTGTCGGCGAGCTGCGAGACATCGTCGATCTGCTGCACCCGGTCCACGACCTGCCAGGCGCCGCGCTTGCGCAGCCAGCTGGTGGCCAGCGCCTTGTACTCCTTGATCAGTTCGGTGACGGCACCGGGAAGCGGGTCGGGCACGATCTCCTCGACCGTGGTCCCCTCCACCCACAGGGCCGCCCCGGGTCCGGTGGTCCCGGCCCCGATGCGGACGCGGCGCACCCCGCGGATCAGCGCGCCGGGGTCGCCATCGGAGAGCCGGCCCACCTGCTCGACGGTGCCGAGCGTGCCGATACCGGCGTAGGTGCCGTCGACGCGCGGCACCAGCAGCACCTTCGGCTTGCCGCCTCCGCTCCCACTGGAGCGTGCGGCGGCCTGGGCGGCCTCCACCGCGGCGCGTACCTCGGTATCGGAAAGGTCCAGCGGCACCACCATGCCGGGCAGCACCACCTCATCGTCGAGAGGCAGTACGGGCAGGGTGAGCGGTGTGGACAGCGAAGCCATGATCTCCCCTTCGGCAGGCAAGTTGAGCCACGAGGACTCAATAAGTCAATGCCCACTCAATGCGCGAAGGGGGTTCAGGTGTTCCCGGACGCTCGTTCGCTGTGAGCGAAGCCGGGCGAGGCATCGTCGTTTCGCCGCGGCTGCGGGCGCCACCTGGTGTTTCGCCGGACGTACAGCCAGGAGAGGACGCCGAGCAGCAGGGCGAACGCATGGCCCCACCCGGTGAGCGGATCGAAGTCGACGAGAATCCCGGCGGCGAGCGCGAGGCCGATCCCGCCGAGCAGCGCCCACCGGCGCCTGGGCGGCAGCAGCCCGGCGAGCGCGGCGGCACAGGCGATCAGCCCGTAGCTGACCCCGTAGTCGAGACGGCGCAGCGAGCTGTCCGGGAGATGTCCGGCGGCCACGGAGACGGCCACCGGGACCTCGGTGAGCAGCGTCGCCAGTACGTGGCCGAGCAGGAACACCGCGGCGGTGCGCACCCCGCCGAGCCGCCGCTCCAGCGCGCCGAGCACCAGGGGGAAGGCGACCAGATACGGCGAGGTGATCCCGCCCACCGCCCACAACGCGCTGACCAGCAGCGTCAGCAGCGGCCGCTGGGAGAGGTGGAACACATCAGTACTGGAGCCCGCGAGCAGATCGCGCACGGTGCCGGGGTCGCCGAGGCGGGCGTAGAGCCCGGTGCCGAGCAGGACGAGCGTATAGCCGAGGGTGAACGGCACGGTGCGGAGCGCGCGCGGCAGCGAGCGCACGATCGCCTCCGCGCGGCGCCCGTGCCCCCGCTCGGCGCCCGGCACCCGCGGCGTACTGGCCCCGACGGCCGTGGGCCAGCCGCAGCCCGGCACCCGCCGCGCAGTGGCCGGGCGGGCGCATGGCCCAGCGGTGGCGGCCCGGAATCCGCCCCAGTCACTGTCGCCCCTCGCCCACGCGCCCGGGACGGCCGGACGCGCCCCCGGGACGGCCGGACGCCGAGCCGTGGCGGCCGACCGGGGCTCAGCCGACGCCGCGGGGGATGCGGGCTCCGGCGGCGGCGTAATGGTCTCGGGCTCCGCCGACGCCATCACGCACCGTGACAACGCCGCAGGAACCTCGCCGGAGGCATCCGCATCCGCATCCTCGGGCTCCGCATCCGTCCCTATCCGCATCCTCGGGCTCCGCATCCGTCCCTCTTACCGATGTCGTCAACGCCCGCGCCCCTTTCTCACTCCCGCCGCCGTTCCCCCTGCTCCCCGCTTATCCGCTACGACCGGAACAACAACCAGGACGCCGTGAGTCATGTCACGGCGTCTTCAGCTGTGACATGGACGACGCCACACCAGGCCATCGCACGGCCCCGCACCACCTGGAATCGGTTGGACCGGCGAGCCGAGGCGGCGCGAGGATGGCAGGGTCAGGAACCACCCGGGAGGACCCCACACCCATGCAGCCACAGCCGCCGTACGACCTCCACGCCGCCGCCGACGACCGGCCGGTGACCATCGACCGCCGGGAGGGCCCGTACGGCGAGGTGGTGCTGCGGCGGCGCGGCGGTGGCGGGGGATCGTCGGCCGACACCGTCTTCGAGATCATCGCCAACGGCTGCTTCCTCATGGACACCTCCGACGGCCGCTCCGAGCGGCTGCTCATCCGTGCCGCCCTCGACGCACTGCCCGCCGACCGGCCCTCCCCCGCCCTGCTCATCGGCGGGCTCGGCGTCGGGTTTTCGCTGGTCGAGGCGGTGGCGGAACCTCGGTGGGGGCGGATCGCGGTGGTCGAGCGGGAGGCCGCGGTGATCGACTGGCACCGCGCAGGACCCCTGGCGGCCGTGACCGCCGGAGCGCTGGCCGATCCGCGCACCGAGATCGTCCACGCCGATCTGGTCGAGTGGCTGCGAACGGGCCCGCGGACCTATGACGCGCTGTGCCTGGACATCGACAACGGCCCCGACTGGACCGTCACCGAGGACAACGACGGCCTCTACTCCCCCACCGGACTCGCGGCCTGCGCGGCGCGTCTCGCACCCGGCGGGGTGCTGGCCGTATGGTCGGCGCAGCCGTCGCCCGCGTTCGAGGAATCTCTCCGGAATGCCGGGTTCACGCGGGTGCGTACGGAAGAGGTCGCCGTTGCCCGGGGTGTTCCCGACGTCGTGCATCTCGCGGTTCGGGGCGCGTAGCAAAGCCGCGTACGCTGGCTTTACGCTTGCTTGCCTACCAAACGCGGCTGAGCAATGACCAGGCGCGAGCCGCGGGTTTCACCGGAAGACGCAGGGGCGGGCGTATGGAGCAGACTCACAACGGTCACAACGGGACCGCCACGACCACCCCTGGCGCACAGCGCCGGGTCCTCGTCGTCGAGGACGATCCGACCATAGTGGACGCCATCGCGGCCCGGCTGCGCGCCGAGGGGTTCCAGGTCCAGACGGCGGGAGACGGTCCGGCGGCGGTCGACACGGCCGAGGCGTGGCAGCCCGATCTGCTCGTCCTCGACGTGATGCTGCCGGGCTTCGACGGTCTGGAGGTCTGCCGGCGGGTGCAGGCCCGGCGGCCGGTGCCCGTGCTGATGCTGACCGCGCGCGACGACGAGACCGACATGCTGGTGGGGCTCGGGGTCGGCGCCGACGACTACATGACCAAGCCGTTCTCCATGCGCGAACTGGCCGCGCGGGTGCACGTACTGCTGCGGCGGGTGGAGCGCGCGGCGCTGGCCGCCCACACCCCGCGCAGCGGGATCCTGCGCCTGGGCGAGCTGGAGATCGACCACGCCCAGCGCCGGGTGCGGGTGCGCGGCTCGGATGTGCACCTCACCCCGACCGAGTTCGATCTGCTGGTCTGTCTGGCCAACACCCCGCGCGCGGTGCTCTCGCGCGAGCAGCTGCTGGCCGAGGTGTGGGACTGGGCGGACGCCTCGGGCACCCGCACCGTGGACAGTCACATCAAGGCGCTGCGCCGGAAGATCGGCGCGGAGCGGATCCGTACGGTGCACGGCGTGGGCTACGCCCTGGAGACCCCGGCGGCATGACGAAGGCCCGCTGGGCACGCAGGGTCCCCAAGGTCCGGGCAGGCACGGCTCCCAGGGGCTGGGCACGCGGGAGCTGGGCGCGCAGGGCTCCCCAGGTCTGGGCGGACAAGGCGCCCAGGCTCTGGCCGCGCAGGGCCCCCAAGGTCCGCCGGCTGCCCGGGGCCCCCACGGGCCGGCGGGCGTGGTCCCGCGCCACCTGGGCCCGGGTCTGGGAGGCGCTGCGCCCCTTCGACCCGTACCGCTCGGTCAAGGCGGCGCTGGGGGCGCTGGTCGTCGGCTCGGTGATCATCACCACGTTGCTCGTCTTCGCGGCGATGCACTCCGACACCGAGCTGCGCGTCATCACCATCTTCTCGATCATCGCCTCGCTGCTGATCACCCAGTTCGTGGCGAACGGGCTCACGGCCCCGCTGGACGAGATGACCGAGGTCACCCGGGCGATGGCGAACGGGGACTACACCCGGCGGGTGCGGGCGGCGCAGCGCGGGGACGAGTTCGGCGATCTGGCGTCCGCGTTCAACCGGATGGCGGCCGACCTGGAGGCGGTGGACACCCACCGCAAGGAGCTGGTGGCCAACGTCTCGCATGAGCTGCGCACCCCCATCGCGGCGCTGCGGGCGGTGCTGGAGAACGTGGTGGACGGCGTCTCGGACGCCGATCCGGAGACCATGCGGGTCGCGCTGAAGCAGACCCAGCGCCTGGGCCGCCTGGTGGACCAGCTGCTCGATCTCTCCCGCCTCGACAACGGGGTGGTGCCGCTGCACGCGCGGCGGTTCGAGGTCTGGCCGTATCTGGCCGGGATCCTCAAGGAGGCCGGCATGGCCAAGGGCGCGGAGTCCCATTCGGGCGCGCACACCCGTAAGGACGTCCATCTCAACCTGGACGTCTCGCCGCCCGAGCTGACCGCCCACGCCGATGCCGAGCGGCTGCACCAGGTGATGGCGAACCTCATCGACAACGCGGTGAAGCACAGCCCGGCACACGGCCGGGTGACCGTGCGCGCCCGGCGCGGTGACGGCCCGGAGAGCCTGGAGCTGGAGGTGCTGGACGAGGGCCCCGGCATTCCGGAGGCGGATTGGCACCGGGTCTTCGAGCGGTTCAACCGGGGCGGGCTCTCCCCGGACGGCTCGATGGACGGCCGGCGGCGGCCGGGGCCGGGGCCCGCCAGCGACGGCGGCACCGGTCTGGGGCTGGCGATCGCGCGCTGGGCGGTGGATCTGCACGGCGGGCGGATAGGCGTGGCGGAGTCCCCGCGCGGCTGCCGGATCAAGGTCAGCCTCCCCGGACCTGCCCCGGAACCCAAACCAGGCACCCCCTGAGATCAAAGCTGAAGTAAAATCGCCCCTGTCGCGCACATACGAGCGACAGGGGTGCACGTCTGCGCTGCCCCGCGCCGGAGGAAACGCACGAAACCCCGTGTGTTTCCCGGTGCGTCATGCGCTGAAACCCACCAATCAATGTGACTTGCGCGACGATGACCAGTGCGGCCTGCACGTAAGGGTCCAAGAGGCGTAGCCTTTATTCCCGCTGTCCACCACCTTTAGGAAGCGGAAGAGGGCGGTTGCCGCCGTGTCGCCACAGTCCCCCAACACCTCGAGCGTCTCGACCGATGAACAGGACGGGCAGGGGAGTAACCCTGCCGCTGCCTTCGGCCCCAATGAGTGGCTCGTCGACGAGATCTACCAGCAGTACCTCCAGGACCCGAACTCGGTCGACCGAGCCTGGTGGGACTTCTTCGCCGACTACAAGCCGGGTCAGGACACCGGCTCCGCGGTGGCCACGCCACCACAGGGAGTAGCCGCGAGCGCCGCCCCGGCGGCCCCGGCCCAGCCCGCCGCGGCGGGACCGGCGGAGGCCAAGCCCGCCGCCCCGGCCGCGAAGCCCGCCGAGGCCAAGCCGGCCGCCGCGGCCCCCGCCGCTCCCGCTGCCGCGAAGCCCGCGGCGGCGCAGCCCGCGGCCCCCGCCGCGAAGGCCGCCCCGGCGGCCCCGGCGGCCCCGGCCAAGCCCGCGCCGGTCAAGCCGACCCCGGCCGAGCCGACGGTCTCCAAGAAGGAGCCCGCCGCGCCCTCCGCGGGGCCCGAGCTGGTCACGCTGCGCGGCCCGTCCGCCGCCGTGGCGAAGAACATGAACGCGTCGCTGGAGCTGCCGACCGCCACCTCGGTGCGCGCCGTCCCGGTGAAGCTGCTGTTCGACAACCGCATCGTCATCAACAACCACCTCAAGCGCGCCCGCGGCGGCAAGGTGTCCTTCACGCACCTGATCGGCTACGCCATGGTGCAGGCGCTGAAGGCGATGCCCTCGATGAACTACTCGTTCACCGAGAAGGACGGCAAGCCGACCCTGGTCAAGCCCGAGCACATCAACCTCGGTCTCGCCATCGACCTGGTCAAGCCCAACGGCGACCGCCAGCTCGTCGTGGCCGCGATCAAGAAGGCCGAGACGCTCAACTTCTTCGAGTTCTGGCAGGCCTACGAGGACATCGTCCGCCGCGCCCGTGCGAACAAGCTGACGATGGAGGACTTCACCGGCGTCACGGCCTCCCTCACCAACCCGGGCGGCATCGGCACCGTCCACTCGGTGCCGCGGCTGATGCCCGGCCAGGGCTTGATCATCGGCGTCGGCGCCATGGAGTACCCGGCCGAGTTCCAGGGCACCTCCCAGGACACCCTGAACAAGCTGGGCATCTCCAAGGTCATGACGCTGACCAGCACCTATGACCACCGGGTGATCCAGGGCGCCGCCTCCGGCGAGTTCCTGCGGATCATGAACCAGCTGCTGCTCGGCGAGAACGACTTCTTCGACGAGATCTTCAAGGCGCTGCGCATCCCGTACGAGCCGGTCCGCTGGCTCAAGGACATCGACGTCAGCCACGACGACGACGTCACCAAGGCGGCGCGGGTCTTCGACCTGATCCACTCCTACCGGGTCCGCGGCCATGTCATGGCCGACACCGACCCGCTGGAGTACCGCCAGCGCAAGCACCCCGACCTGGACATCGTCGAGCACGGGCTCACCCTGTGGGACCTGGAGCGCGAGTTCGCGGTCGGCGGCTTCGCGGGCAAGTCCATGATGAAGCTGCGCGACATCCTGGGCGTGCTGCGCGACTCGTACTGCCGCACCACCGGCATCGAGTTCATGCACATCCAGGACCCCAAGCAGCGCAAGTGGATCCAGGACCGCGTCGAGCGCAGCCACGACAAGCCGGAGCGCGAGGAGCAGCTGCGCATCCTGCGCCGGCTCAACGCGGCCGAGGCGTTCGAGACCTTCCTCCAGACCAAGTACGTCGGCCAGAAGCGGTTCTCCCTGGAGGGCGGCGAGTCCGTCATCCCGCTGCTGGACGCGGTGCTGGACGCGGCCGCCGAGTCGCGCCTGGACGAGGTCGTCGTCGGCATGGCCCACCGCGGCCGGCTCAACGTGCTGGCCAACATCGTCGGCAAGTCGTACGCGCAGATCTTCCGCGAGTTCGAGGGCAACCTCGACCCGAAGTCCATGCACGGCTCCGGCGACGTCAAGTACCACCTGGGCGCCGAGGGCACCTTCACCGGTCTGGACGGCGAGCAGATCAAGGTCTCGCTCACCGCGAACCCCTCCCACCTGGAGGCCGTGGACCCGGTCCTGGAGGGCGTCGTCCGCGCCAAGCAGGACATCATCGGCAAGGCCGGCACCGACTTCACGGTGCTGCCCGTCGCCCTCCACGGCGACGCGGCCTTCGCGGGCCAGGGCGTCGTGGCCGAGACGCTGAACATGTCGCAGCTGCGCGGCTACCGCACCGGCGGCACCGTGCACATCGTGATCAACAACCAGGTCGGCTTCACCGCCGCCCCGGCCGCGTCCCGCTCCTCGATGTACGCCACGGACGTCGCGCGCATGATCGAGGCGCCGATCTTCCACGTCAACGGCGACGACCCGGAGGCCGTCGTGCGCGTCGCGCGGCTCGCCTTCGAGTTCCGCCAGGCGTTCAACAAGGACGTGGTCATCGACCTGATCTGCTACCGCCGCCGCGGCCACAACGAGACCGACAACCCCGGTTTCACCCAGCCGCTGATGTACGACCTGATCGACAAGAAGCGCTCGGTGCGCAAGCTCTACACCGAGTCGCTGATCGGGCGCGGCGACATCACGCTGGAAGAGGCCGAGCAGGCGCTGCAGGACTTCCAGGGCCAGCTGGAGAAGGTCTTCACCGAGGTCCGCGACGCGGTCTCGGCCCCGGCCCCGGCCGAGGTCCCCGAGCCGCAGGCGGAGTTCCCGGTCTCGGTCCAGACGGCCGTCTCCCAGGAGGTCGTCAAGCGGATCGCCGAGTCCCAGGTCAACACCCCCGACCGGATCACCGTCCACCCGCGGCTGTTCCCGCAGCTCCAGCGGCGCGCGGCGATGATCGAGGACGACTCGATCGACTGGGGCATGGGCGAGACCCTCGCCATCGGCTCGCTGCTGATGGAGGGCACCCCGGTCCGGCTCGCCGGCCAGGACTCCCGCCGCGGCACCTTCGGCCAGCGCCACGCGGTGCTGGTGGACCGCGAGACCGGCGACGACTACACCCCGCTGCTGTACCTCACCGAGGACCAGGCCCGGTACAACGTCTACGACTCGCTGCTCAGCGAGTACGCGGCGATGGGCTTCGAGTACGGCTACTCGCTGGCCCGCCCGAACGCGCTGGTCATGTGGGAGGCGCAGTTCGGTGACTTCGTCAACGGCGCGCAGACCATCGTCGACGAGTTCATCTCCTCGGCCGAGCAGAAGTGGGGCCAGACCTCCGGCGTCACCCTGCTGCTGCCGCACGGCTACGAGGGCCAGGGGCCGGACCACTCCTCGGCCCGGATCGAGCGCTTCCTCCAGCTGTGCGCGCAGAACAACATGACGGTCGCCGCGCCGACGATGCCGTCGAACTACTTCCACCTGCTGCGCTGGCAGGTCCACAACCCGCACCACAAGCCGCTGGTCGTCTTCACCCCGAAGTCGATGCTGCGTCTGAAGGCCGCGGCGTCGAAGACCGAGGAGTTCCTCTCCGGCTCGTTCCGCCCGGTGATCGGCGACGAGACGGCCGACCCGGCCTCGGTGCGCAAGGTGGTCTTCTGCTCCGGCAAGGTCTACTACGACCTGGCCGCGGAGCGGGACAAGCGCGGCGCGAACGACACGGCGATCATCCGCCTGGAGCGGCTGTACCCGCTGCCGGGTGCGGAGCTGCAGGCCGAGATCGCCAAGTACTCGGGCGTCGAGAAGTTCGTCTGGGCGCAGGAGGAGCCGGCCAACCAGGGTGCGTGGCCGTTCATCGCGCTCAACCTGATCGACCACCTGGAGCTGTCGGTCGGCGCGGACGTCCCCGCCGCCGAGCGCCTGGTCCGGGTCTCCCGTCCGCACTCGTCCTCGCCCGCGGTGGGGTCGAACAAGCGGCACCAGTCGGAGCAGGCGGCGCTGGTGAGCGAGGTCTTCGAGATCTGATTCACCCCGTTCCGTACGGCTGATCCGGAAGGCCCGGTCCCGCACATGTTCCGTTCCAGTGGTCGTCGCAACACCCCAGTTCAGGGCATGCGATGGACTTCAAGATCCGGGAGTTGCGGACCGTAGCTCAGGGACGTAAGAAGCTGCTGCGTGAGCGGGAGGCATACTTCCAGCTCATGCAGCAGGGCCTGAGCAACAGCAAGGCATGCCAGATCGTCGGCATCAACCCGAAGACCGGCCGACGATGGCGCAACGGTCGCAGCGCCGACCGCAAGTAGAAGGCGGCACCTCCGGTCAGACCGATGGTGCCGTCTTCTGGCGCGTCCCGGTACCTGCGCGACGACGACCGGATCTACATCGCCGACCGGCTGCGGGAGAAGGCCACTGATCCGGGCGATCGCCGCTGAACTCGGCCGCAGCCCATCCACCATCAGCAGCTGGGGCTCCGCTGCCATGTCGCTATCACCTGGGATGGCGAGACCCCATCCGGGCCCTGGCGTTCACGCCGAGTAACCGGGCCGCGACCTACGCCTCGCAAGTCGCCTTCGCCAAGGAGTTGAGATGCCGAACCGCCGCCGCCCCGCCCTTCCTCACCGTCATCGCCGCCGCGCTGGGCGGCGCCGTCCGCGCGCTGGTGTCCTGGCTGCTCAGCCAGACGGACTGACCGCGGTCCGGTCGCCGGAAGCGATGGCCAGCCGCTCGGCGAGCTCGTTACGCACCCGGGCGAGGATGGCGATCCGGTCGTCCAGCACGCTCAGGCGGCGACGCGCGATGTCCAGCATGGCCTCGGAGGGCCGGCTGCTGGGCAGGTCGCCGTCCAGGCAGGCGCCGAAGTGCTCGATGTCCTCGAGCGTGAGCCCGGCGTCGAGCAGATAGCGGATGTTGGCCACCCGCCTGACCGCCTGCTCGTCGTACATCCGGTAGCCGTTGACCGCGCGTGCGGAGCTCAGTAGCCCGCGCTCCTCGTAGAAGCGCAAGGCCCTGGTCGTGGCACCGGTGGCCTTCGCCAACTCCCCTATCCGCATGCGGCGAGACTACCCGCGGACGGGACGCCCGACGGCCCGCGCCGCCTGCGGCGGGCTGCTCCCCTCCCCCGCCCCTTCCCGCTACCAAGGGCTTCGCCCCTGGACCCCGGGGGAGAGTGACGGGCCGACCGTCGCCGCGATCAGCTCACCGCCAGGGCGCCGACCGCGCCACCTGCGGCGCGGGGTGGTCGAGCCGCCGGCCGGTGACCGGGCGGCCGCCCGCGCACATCCGGGGCGTCCGGCCGGGGTCCGGGGCGGAGCCCCCCACGCGGCGGAGCCGCAATATCGTCAGGTGCCGGGAAGGGGCGGGGAGGGGAAAGAACCGCGGTCCGCGGCTAGCCGACCAGCGCGCCGCCGTCCACCGGCAGTACGACCCCGGTGGTGTAGGCCGCCTCGGGCCGGGCGAGCTGGGTGATCCAGAAGGCGACCTCCTCCGCCCGGCCGAGCCGCCCCAGCGGCACATGCCCGATCAGGGTCGTCCGCAGGGCGTCGATCTGCTCGGTGTCGAGCCCCTGGTGATGCCCGATCCCGGTGGCGATGGGGCCAGGGGCCACACCGGCCACGCGCACCCCGCGCGGGGCGAGTTGGACGGCCCAGCTGCGGGTCAGCGTGTCGAGGGCGGCCTTCAGCGCGGCGTACAGCTCCGAGCCGGCGATCGGCCAGCCGCGCTGACCGATCGCCGTACTGACGTTGATCACGACACCCGCGCTCTCGCTCAGCCGCGGAAGCGCGGCCTGGGTGAGGTACATCGGGGCGAGCAGATTGACGGCCAGCATCTCCTCGGCGGCGTCCCGCCGGATGTCCCCGAGCGGCGTCTGCCGGACCACGGCGGCGTTGTTGACCAGCACATCGATGCGGCCGAACGCCTCCATCGCGGTGTTCACGATCAACTCGGCGGCGCCGGGGGCCGCGATGTCGGCCGTCAGCGGCCGGATGCCCGGGGCGTCGGCGGCCGTCTCGGCGAGCCGGGCCGCCGTACGGCCGACCACCAGGACCTGGGCGCCCTGCTCGGCGAAGGTCCGCGCGGTGACCCGCCCGATCCCCGTGCCCCCGCCGGTGACGATCACTGCTCTGCCGGAAAAGTGCGCTGCTGTCATGTCGGTCATGTCGATGAACCGTAAACATTGACGCCCGCGTCAACGTCAACCCCGGCGGCCCTCTGGTCGCTCACCGGGGTACGGGGCCGCATATCCTGGGCGGGTAGATCCACACCACCCTTCCGGAGCGACCCTTGTACTTCACCGATCGCGGTATCGAGGAGCTGGAGCAGCGGCGCGGCGATGAGGCGGTCACCTTCGAGTGGCTCGCCGAGCAGCTGCGGACGTTCGTCGACCTGAACCCGGACTTCGAGGTCCCGGTGGAGCGGCTGGCGACCTGGCTGGCCCGGCTCGACGAGGAGGACGACGACGTCTGAGGGCGTCCCTCCGACGGTGGCGTCCGAGGGCGCCGCGGCCCTGCCGGCCGCCCCTCACGCCACCACCGGACCCCGCCCCGGCGTCCCCGCCTCGTGGTCCAGCCGGGGGTCGGACACCAGCACCGCCTGTTGCAGCCGCTGCAGCTTCGCCGAGGGTTCGAGCCCCAGCTCCTCCGTCATCGCCATCCGCAGCCGCTGGTAGACCGTCAGGGCGCGGGTGCGCTGGCCGGAGCGGTGGAGGGCGAGCATGTACTGACCGTGCAGGCCCTCGTGGAAGCGGTGCTCCACGACCAGCGAGGCGAGGTCGCTCAGCACCTCCAGATGGCCGCCGAGCCGCAGCCGGGTCTCGATGCCGCGCTCGGTGACCGTGAGCCGGGACTGCTCCAGCCGGGCGACCTCCGCCTGCAGCGGCCGCCCGTGCGGCGTGACGTCGACCAGGGCCGGGCCCTGCCAGAGGGCCAGCGCCCGCCGGAAGGAGGCGTCCGCCGTCCGCTCGTCGCCGGCCTCGAGCGCGCCTTCGCCCTCGGCGACGAGGTCGCGGTACTCATGGACGTCGAGCTCCCCCGGGCTCACCACCATGGCGTACCCCCCGGGCCTGGTCTGCAGCACCTCCCGGGTGACGGCGGCCGACGACATCCCCAGCCCCTCGGCGAGTAGCTTGCGCAGATGCAGGATGTACGTCTGGAGCGTGGTCAGCCCGGTGCGCGGCGGCTGATCGCCCCACAGCTCGGCCATCAGCGACTGCACCGGCACCATCCGGCCCGCGTTGAGCAGCAGCAGGGACAGCACCTTGCGCGGCTTCATCGCGCTGGGCACTCCGGACCGGGCGCCGAGGCCGAGTGTCAGCGGTCCGAGCACGCTCACCCGCATGGGTGGCACCTCTCTTCGGGCTTCATGGGCGGTACGCACGGACGAGCAGGTCGGCGGCGCCCTCGCAGACGGCCGTGGCCTCGTCCTCGGCGAGCGGGCGGGTGCCGTACATCGACTGGTAGAGCCCCTGTTGAATGATCAGGGCCACGAACTGGCGGGCCGCGGTGGCCGGATCGGGCACGCTCAGCTCACCGCTGCCGGTGCGCCGGCCGAGCATCTCGGCGAGGTACTTCACCAGTTGCTGGGGCTCCCCCTCCGCGCACGCGGGGCGCAGCGAGGGGTGGCGGGCGACCTCGGCGATGACCAGGCGACGCAGCGCGGAGGCCCGTGCGTCGAGCAGTACGGCGAGCACCCGGTGACCGAAGGCGAGCAGCGCGGTGCGGGCATCGCCGGAGTCGTACGCCTCGGGGGCCCCGGCGCCGTCCGGCCCGAGGGCGTACGGAGAACCGGCGGCGAAACCGGCCGCCACCCGCTCCCGCTCCTCCTCGACGGCGGCGATGAACAGCCGCTCCTTGTCGCCGAAGTGGTTGTAGACGGTCTGTTTGGACACGCGGGCCTCGTCCGCGATGACGTCCACGCTCGCCCGGTCGTACCCCTCGCGCAGGAAGACGGCCACCGCCGCCTCCAATATCGCCTGCCGCTTGGCGGGCTGGGGGCCCACGGGCCGTCCCGCCGCACCGCGCCGGGGACTGCTGTCCGTCCGCAACGGCCCAACCTCCTCGCTCCAAGCCGGTCTTGCCCTCGATGGACTTGTGAGTCTAGCCTTCGTTTACCGCAGTGGACTAGCCCGTCTAGTCCAATTAATTCATCGGCGGATCACATCGTTTCACCATCGCTTCACAAGGAGAGCTCCATGAGCGCACCGGACAGCAGCGAGGCCCTGAGCCCTCTCACCCTGGCGCCGGAGGCGCAGCGTCAGCTGTTCCTGGAGGCCCGTACGGCCAACACCTTCACCGACGAGCCGGTGACGGACGAGCAGGTCCGCGCGATCCACGAACTGGTCAAGTACGCCCCCACCTCGATGAACCAGCAGCCGCTGCGGGTGGTGCTGGTGCGCTCGGAGGAGGCGCGCGCCCGGCTGGTGTCGCATATGACGGGGCGGAACCAGGAGAAGACGGCCAAGGCCCCGCTGGTGGCGGTGCTCGCCGCGGACCTGGACTTCCATGAGGAGCTGCCGCGGCTGGTGCCGTTCATGGAGAACCCGCAGGCCTTCTTCGCCGACCCGGAGGCCCGGGAGGGGTCGGCACGGTTCAACACCGCGATCCAGGTGGGCTACTTCATCCTGGGCGTGCGCGCCGCGGGGCTCGCCGCCGGGCCCATGATCGGCTTCGACCACGCGGCCGTCTCCAAGGAGTTCTTCGAGGACGGGCGGCACGCGGCGGTCTGCGTGGTCAACATCGGCAAGCCTGGTCCGGACGCCTGGATGGGGCGGCTGCCGCGCCTGGAGTACGAAGAGGTCTTCCGTACGGTCTGAGATCCGGGACCTGAGACCTGAGACCTGACAGCCGTCCGCTCCCGTACCTTCTCGGCGCGGGAGCGGGCGGCTGCTATGCGATTCCGGTCAGCTCTCGATCAGTTCATGGAACGCCACCGTGTCGAAGATGTCCTCCATCCTCGTCGCCCTGCCGTCCCGCATCGTCCACGAGTGGACGAAGTCCAGCGTCACGGTCCTGCCGCTCAGCGAGGTCACCTCACGGGTGCCGAAGACCACGACCCGGTCGCCCTGTTCGATGAATTCCTTCGGCGCGAGCTTCATCCCGCCCAGCACGGTCGGCACATGGGCGAGGAACTCCTTGATACCCGCATGGCCCAGCTTGGTGCCGCCGAGCCCGTACTTGGCCATCCCCTCGGGATGCACCCACTCCACATCGGGGTGCATGCCCGAGAGGATTCCCTCGATGTCGCGGTCGCGGAAACCCGCGTAGGAGGCCCGGATGGCCTCGATGTTCGGTGATGCCATGGTGGTCGCCACTCCTCAGACGGCGGTGTGCCGCGGCTTAAGACGGAAGGTGCTCGGGGTGGAGCGCCTGGAGCGTGCGCCGTACGCCCTCGCGCCACGGCACCCGGCAGGGGCCGGTGATCTCCCGCCGCTTCGCGGGGTCGAAGTGATACGTCTCCCGGGTGACCTCGCTCGGGACGAGCCGGGCGGTGACCCCGGTGAGCTCCTCCAGATGGCGCACGCAGTCGGTCATCCCGACCGCCTCGTCCCCGCCCCAGTTGACCAGCGTGGCCGGGGTCGACGCCGCCTGCCACAGATGGGGGACATGGGCGATGAGATCGTCGGTGTGGAGGAGCGAGCACCAGTTCTGGCCCTCCATGGGCACCGGTATCGGCTCGCCCGCGAGCATCCGCTTGAAGTAGAGCATCGGCACCCCGCCGTAGCCGCCGGGGCCGTAGGCGATGTTGAGCCGGGCGATGGTCGTCGGCAGGTTCAGCACCTGGGCGAACGCCCGTACCGCGCCCTCCGCGGCGATCTTGCCCACCGGGTAGGCGGGCAGCCAGTCGGCCACTCCGTCCACGGGGTCGTCCTCGGTGTACGCGTGGTCGAGGGTCTGCCGCTTGTAGAGCGCCCCGGTCGAGACGAAGAGGAACGCCTCCGCCGTCCGGCAGTGGGACATCAGCCGGCCGGTGGCCACCGAGTTGACCTCGATGGCCGCGTTGACGTCGCCGTCCTCACCGCGGCGCACCGCCGAGTGGAAGACATGGGTGAAGTCGTCCGGCAGCCCCTCGTACGCCGCCTCGCGCGGGTCGTTCATGTCCCAGTGGAATGTGGTGATCCGCTGGTCGTTCAGCTCCTTCTCGACACCGGGGGTGCCGAACCGGCCCAGGCACCACACCTCGTTGCGCTCGGCCAGCGCCTCGGCCACCGGCCGGGCGACCTGCCCGGTGCCGCCGGTGACCAGGATCTTCTTGCCTTCCACCCTGCTCTTCTCCTTGTGCCTGGCCCTGTCGGGTCCTGTGGCCGGCCCTGTCGGGGCCTTGTGCCTGGCCCTTACGGGCCTATGACTGGCCCGTGGTCCGGGCCCGGTCGGCGTCGTCCAGCGCACGGTCGAGCTCCCTGCGCAGAACCGCCTGGAAGGCCGCGACATGCCGCGGACCCATCAGTGTGTAGTGCTCACCGGGTACGTCCACATACCGGTTGGGCTCGGTCGTGTAGTCGTCCCACCGGCGCAGCTCGTTCGCCAGCCAGTCCTCCTTGGTGCCGCGCAGCGGGATCGCGTAGAAGACCGTCATGGACCGGGTGGTGCCGCTGGGATGGTAGTCGCGGCCCAGGGTGGTGAGGCCATGGGCCAGCTCCGCCCAGGCGGTGAACTTGTCCAGGTCCAGGTCGAGTTCGTCCAGCCGGGCCCGCGGGGCGATCCGCAGCAGATGCGCGAGCTGCTCCTCCCGGGACAGCGGGCGCAGTTCGGCGGGGAGGTCGAGCGACTGCTTCTTGTTGATCAGGTCGAGGAAGAAGGCGAGGTTGGTCGCGGTCTCGATGAAGTCGAGCTCGTCCATGCGGTACTTGATGTGCGGCGGAAGGTTGAAGCTGCCGACGAAGTCGACCCGCTCGCCCTGGGCCTCGAGCACCTTGGCGATCTCGAAGGCCACGGCGCCGCCGTAGGAGTATCCGGCCACGGCGTAGGGGCCGTGCGGCTGGCGGGCGCGGATGGCCTCCACATAGCACTCCACCATCTCCTCGAAGCTGGTGAAGGGCTTCTCGCCCTCGTTGAAGCCCCGGGCGCGCAGCGCGTGGAACGGCCGGTCGCCGACGAAGTACTTGGCGAGGTTGACGAAGACCAGGACCTCGCCGACGCCGGGGTGGACACAGAACAGCGGGGTCTTCTCGCCGCCGGTCTGCAGCGGTACGACCGGGTCGTAGACCGCGGAGCCGGGCGCGCCGCCGGTGTCGAGCCGGGCGGCGAGCTGCCGTACCGACGGCGCCGTGAGCACCGTGATGACCGGCAGATCCGCGACCCCCAGGCGCCGGTGGACCTGGCGCCGCAGCCGCAGGATGTCCAGCGAGGTGCCGCCCAGGTCGAAGAAGCTCGCGGTGGCGCTGATCCGCTCCGCGGTGGTGTCGAACATCTCGGCGTAGATCTCGGCGAGAATCCGCTCGGTCTCGCCCTCGGGCGGGGTGTGGCCGCCGAGCCGGCGGGTGGTCAGCTCCGCGACCCGCTCGATGACGTCGTCGTATCCGCCGGACTCCAGGCGCTGGCGCATCCGGCGGCGCAGCGTCTTGCCGAGGCTGGTCTTGGGGAAGGCGTCCTTGGGCAGCGGCAGGATGAGGGAGGGCCGGAAGCCCCAGTGGATCACGACGGTGGAGCGCACCGCGGTGATCATGCGGTGCAGCCCGGCCTCGTCGTCGTCCGCCGGTTCGGGGCTGACGGCGATGACCAGCTGCTCGGTGTCGCTGCCGGGGCGGCGGGTCGGGAACGCCGCGACATAGCCGCCGGCGACATCGTCGAGCTGCTCCAGGGCGGCCTCTATCTCATGGCTGAAGTAGTTGACGCCATTGACGATGACGCTGTCCTTGCTGCGGCCGACGAGGGTCAGCCGGCCCTCGTCGATCCGGCCCAGGTCGCCGCTGCGGAACCAGCCGTCGGGGGTGAAGGCTTCCTCGGTGGCGTCGTCGTTGTTGTAGTAGCCGGGGGTGATCATCGGGCCGCTGAGCTGCAGCTCGCCGATCTCGCCTTCGGGCAGCGCCCGGTGGTCGTCGTCGGCGACCCGGATCCGCAGCCCCTCGACGGGGGTGCCGAGGTTGGCGAACTCCTGGCCCGCGTCGGTGGCCGGGAACGCGCGGTTGTAGATGCTGCCGGCGCAGGTCTCCGTCATGCCGAAGGCGGGCCAGAGCGCGGCCTCCCGCAGTCCGTACGGGGCGTAATGCGACAGGAATGCCTCGCCGGTCGCGACGACATTCGCCTCACCGCCGCTGACAATATGGCGCAGCGCGCTGAGATCGAGCCCTTCGCCGCCCGCCGACATCTCCTCCGCTATCTCATGGACGGAGGAATTGAGCGGACCGAGGAGGAAGTTCGGCGTAAAGGTCATCGTGACCTTGTGACGGGATATGATCCGGAGGAACCGCAGCGGTTCCTCGAGAATAACCGCGGCTTCCGCGTGCAATTGCTCGGCACCCACGTACAGCGGCAGCATATGCGCTTCGAGAAGCGCGGCCACATGGTCGTAGGAAATCCAGTTGAAGGTGGTGTCGGCGGCGGTGAGCCGCTGCTTTCCCGCCTTTCCGGCCATCGACGCCAGGATATTTCCATGGGTCAGCATGACCGCTTTGGAATTCCCGGTGGAGCCGGAGGTCAGCACCAGCAGGGCGAGGTCGCCAGGGGCCGCGGAGTGCACGGCGGGCGGCTGCCCGCGCTCGGCGCCGGAGGCGCCCTCGCCCTTCCGCAGCTCCTCCACGACGGCCACCGCGAGCCCGGGCACCTCGGGCAGCTCGGCCCGCGTCGCCTCGGTGGTCACCAGCAGCGGGCCGTCCAACAGCCCGTTGACGTGAGCGAGTTGGGCCGCCCAGCGGGCCGGGTCGCCGGAGATCGGCACCATCGGGCAGGGCACGAAGCCGCCCAGCAGACAGGCCCAGAAGACCGTCAGGAATTCCGGCTGGCGATCCAGCAGCAGGGCCACCTTGTCCTGCGGCCGCAATCCCCGTTCGCGGAGTGCGGAGAGGAGCCCGAGCGCCGATTCCAGAAGTTCCGGATAGGACTGCCGCACGGATTCATTCGCGGTGGGCCCGACCAGATAGCGCACGCCCGAATGGGCATGGTCGCGCGCCGCCCGCAACAACAGCTGGGCAACCGAGTCCGGCTCCGCGCCTTCCTGTGGCACCGAGGTATTCAAGGGTTGCGACGTCATTCCCCCACGGCCCCTCTTCCTTCCGATTCCGAGGCCACGAAGGTAACAGTCCCGAACATATGTCTCCATGATGCTCTACCAGGACTCTAGCGAAGCTCTAGCGGAAATTCCCAGGCCGGAGGAGTTTCTTCAAAAAATGCGATTCAGCCCACAGAGAAACGATGGCTGCGCCATGCATCTTCCACCCCCTCGTGCGATTGCGCACGGATGCGGGGCCGGATCAGGCTCGGACCGGGGACGGATCAGGGTCGGATCAGGGACGGACCGGGCTTGACTCCGCCCTTCCGCGATATATCGTGTTGTGCAGGAGACACGATATGTTGCGTCCATATGGCGCGTCGCACGTCCAGCCAGGGGAGGCCAGGGATGTCAGCCCGATCACAGTGGTCGATCAACGCGCCACAGAAGCTCACCCTCGACGACCCGGTGTCCACGCTCGACGTCCAGATCGCGGGCGGCACGGTCAATGTGGTCGGCGCCGCCCCCGGCCCCGCCCGCCTCGAGGTCTCGGAGATCGACGGCCCGCCGCTGAAGGTCACCCACATCGACGGCACCCTGAGCGTCGGCTATGACGACCTCCCCCGGAAGGGCTTCCGCAAGTGGCTCGGGCACTACACCCGCACCGCCCATGTCACCCTCACCGTGCCCGTCGGCACCAGCGCCACCGTCGGCGTGATCGGGGGCTCCGCCGTGGTCTCCGGGCTGTCCGGCCGTGCCGAGCTGCGCGGTGTCTCCGGCGACTTCACCCTGCTCGGGCTGACCGGTCCGGTCCAGGCCGACACCGTATCCGGCCGCGTCGAGGCCCAGGCCGTCACGGGCGATCTGCGGTTCCACTCCGTCTCCGGCGACCTCACCGTGATCGAGGGCTCCGGGCCCTCGGTGCGGGCCGAGTCGGTCAGTGGCGACATGGTGCTCGACCTGGCGCCCGCCCCCAAGGGCTCCGACATCTGCCTCGCCACCGTCTCCGGTGAGATCGCCATCCGGCTGCCGCATCCCACCGACGCGGAGGTGGAGGCCAACACGGCCAGCGGCTCGGTCTCCAACGGCTTCGACGATCTGCGGGTCACCGGCCAGTGGGGCGCCAAGAGGATCACCGGCCGGCTCGGCACGGGCAATGGCAGCCTCAAGGCCACCACCGTCTCGGGCGCCATCGCGCTGCTGCGCCGTCCGCCGTCCGAGGACGACACGGACACCACCGACGGCACCCAGGGAAAGGTCCTCTGATGCCCCCCGTATTCGCCCACGGCCGACTGCGCCTGTATCTGCTCAAGCTGCTCGACGAGGCGCCGCGCCACGGCTATGAGGTCATCCGTCTGCTGGAGGAGCGGTTCCAGGGGCTGTACGCGCCCTCGGCCGGCACCGTCTATCCGCGGCTGGCCAAGCTGGAGGCCGAGGGGCTGGTCACCCACACCACCGAGGGTGGCCGCAAGGTCTACTCCATCACCGACGCCGGGCGCGCCGAACTGGCCGACCGCAGCGGTGAGCTGGCCGATCTGGAGCTGGAGATCCGCGAGTCGGTCGCCGAACTCGCCGCCGAGATCAGGGAGGACGTCCGCGGCTCCGCGAGCGATCTGCGGCGGGAGATGCGGGAGGCGGCCCAGCAGGCCCGCGCCTCCGGCAGCGCCCAGGACAAGCAGGCCCCGTGGGAGGGGGCGTGGGGCGACAAGGAGACCTGGCGGCAGGCGAAGGAGGAGATGCGGCGCGCGAAGGAGGAGTGGAAGGAGCAGGCGCGCCGGGCCAAGGAGGAGAGCCGGCGGGCCCGGCAGGACGCCCAGCGCGCCCGTAAGCAGGCCAGGGACGCGCAGGACTTCGCGCGCGAGGAGGTCCAGCGGATCGCCCGGCGGGTCCAGGAGCAGACGCAGGAACACATCCGGGCGGGCGACTGGCAGCGGGCGGTGCGCGAGGGACTGGCCGAGGTGTCACGCGGTATGGGCCGGATCTCCCGGCCGGGCACCTCGCGCTCGGACTGGAGCTGGGACGACGAGGCGTCCGGGCCGGATGTCACAGTCGAGCGGGTGGACGTGACGAAGCCGGAGGGCGGCAGCGCGGAGGAGAAGCCGACCGCCAAGGACGGTGGCAGCGGCACGGCCGGAGTGCGGGAGCCCGAGTGGGCCACGGACTTCACCCCCTCCGGCGCCCCCGCCCGCGATCTGGAGCGGCTGCTGGACCGGTTCCGGGACGACGTCCGCGACGCGGCCCGCGACCACGGGGTGACGGACACCCAGCTGGCCGAGGCCCGCCACCACCTGGGGGCGGCCGCGGCGCGGATCACCGCGCTGCTGCGGGGGGACCGGGCGT
>NZ_JAAAYH010000510.1:0-5901 GCF_018035285.1 Streptomyces sp. MK37H
CGGGCTCCTCCTCGGCCACCTCACCGCCGAAGTTCTTGAGCAGCGCCTCCAGTCCCCCGTCGAAACCCTGTCCGACGGCGGCGAACCGCCAGACGTCCTTGAGGTAGAAGTCGCCCAGCATCACCGCGCGTTCGGTGCTGAACTCCGAGCCGGTGAAGGAGTACCGGGCCACCTCCTCGCCGCCCGCGACGATCCGCAGGTAGCCGGGGCCGACCTGCGACATCTGCCCGGCGCCGTCGATGGTGGCGGTGAAGGAGAGCTTCTGGATGGCGGGCGGCATGCTGTCGAGCGTGACGCGGAACGAATCCGTGTCACCGGCCTGCGGCCCGAGCTGCTGTATCGCTTCTTCAGGGGACTTCGGCTGGTTGAAGAAGATGAAGTAGCGGTCGTCCGACAGCCGCTCGTTCGCGTCGAGACCGAAGCAGCTGATGTCGAAGGTCAGGCCGGGTCCGGCGATCTGCACCCCGACGTACAGATCCCTCCCGGCCGTCAGATCACTGATCCTGGCCTTGTGGCCGCGCTGGAATTCCCTGGCCATACGTTAGGACCGTCCCCCATCGCCGTACCGGTGTGTGCGTTGCGCGCCAGGCTAGCCGCTGCCGCCGACTATGAGCGACGCCGGGAACCAGGATGTGGTTCCCGCACGGCCCAGGGGCCGATCCCTCGCCGCCCGGGCGCGGTCGTCTTACGGCTGATCGTCCGGGGGCCCGGAGAGGTGCGGCAACCGTGCGGCGGCGACTACCCCTTCGAGATAGCCCCGCGCCCGCTCGGTCCGCGGATACGCCTCCAGGAGCTGCCAGAAGCGGCGGCCGTGCCCCGGCACCAGCAGATGGGCCAGCTCGTGGAGGAGCACATAGTCCACGACGTACTCCGGCATGCCCTGGAGCCGGTGCGAGAGCCGGATGCTGCCCTCGGCCGGGGTGCACGACCCCCAGCGGGTGTTCTGGTTGGTGACCCAGCGGACGGAGTCGGGCCGGGCCCGCCCGCCCAGGTACTGACCGGAGAGCCACTCGGCGCGGGCGGCCAGCTCCGCGTCGCCCAGCATCCGCTTGCTCTCCTGGGCCGCCAGCTTCTCCAGCATGACGCTCACCCAGCGCTGCTCCTCCGCCTCGGACATCCGGGCGGGGATGAGGACGACGGTGCGGTCGCCCTCGCGATAGGCCGAGACCGTCCTGCGCCGCCGGGTGCTCCGGCGGACCTCGACCGCGCTCACGTCGGAGCCTCGGCTCTGCGGGCTCGGGACGGTGCTCGGTGCGCTCGCGGCGCTGCGGGAGACGTTCTGTCCCGCGGTGCGAGGGGGCGGGTCGGCGGACACGCCCCGACGTTACCCGCTGGCAGCCGGGGAAGTCCCGCGCCGCCAATGGTTGCGGACCGAACCACTCCACGGCGTGCACGGCTTGTACGACCGGCGTTCGTACGACTTATTCCACTGCCTGTGGACAACGCGCTGCGGGGTCCGGGCGCCGCCGCGCATGCTGAAGGCGGTTCAACGGACAGCACATCAAACGGGGGGAAACGGCGATGCATCCGATGCTCAAGCCCGCGCTGCGGCGCGGCTGGCGGAGCCGGGACACGGTGCAGTTCGGGGTGGCCCGGGCGCATGCGGTGGTGATGGGGCCGGTGGACACGGCCACGGGCAGCTTTCTGGAGCTGCTGGACGGCACCCGCGGTCTGCCGCTGCTGCGGCAGGAGGCCCGCGCCATCGGGCTGCCGGAGGGGCGGGCCGACGCACTGGTGGACCGGCTGGCGGCGGCCGGTCTGCTGGACGAGCCGAGGGACGGCGGTGAGCCCGCCGCCGCCCTGGACCGGCTGCGGCCAGACGCGGGGGCGCTGTCGGTGCTGCATCCCGAGCCCGGAGCGGCGGCGCGGCTGCTCGCCGCGCGGCGGGCGATGCGGGTTCAGGTGCGAGGCGCCGGCCGGGTCGGGGCGGCGGTCGCGGCCGCGCTGTCGGGCTCGGGGGTCGGCCGGGTCGATGTGGTGGACGGCGGCTGTGTCGAGCCCTGGGATGTGGCTCCCGGCGGGCTGTCGGCCGAACAGATCGGGGAGCGCCGGGATCTGGCGGCGCGCCGCGTGGTGCGCCAGGCCGCGCCCGCTCCGCTCCCCCGCCGGTCGGCGCGGCAGCGGACCTCCGCGGCAGAGCGCGCCCCTTCACGAGAGAAGGTCCCTTCAGGAGAGCGGACCCCCTCGGTAGAGCGGACCGCCTCGGCCGAGCCCGGGCTGGCGCTGGTGGTGATCGCCCCGCGTGACGGCCTCGCGGCGTACGCACCGGATCCGGAGCAGGCCCGGCCGCTGCTCGCCTCCGGCACACCCCATCTCTATACGGGAGTCATCGAGGCCACGGGGATGGTGGGCCCGCTGGTGGTGCCGGGGATCACGCCCTGCGCGGGCTGTGCCGCGGCGGGCCGTGCCGAGCGGGAGCCGGTCTGGCCGAGGATGCTCGCGCAGTGGCGGTCCGGGCGCCGGCGCACCGCCCCGGCCTGTGACACGGCGCTGGCGATGGTGGTGGCGGGGCTCACCGCGATGCAGGCACTGGCCTTCCTCGACGGCCGCCCCTCCGGGGGCGCGGGGGTCCGGTGGGAGTTGGCGCTTCCCTCCCTCGTCTGGGAGGCGCGCCCGATCGAAGCACATCCCGGATGCGGCTGCGGAGCCGCCGGGGAGGAGGATGCCGTATATGCCTCGGCCGCAGAGGCACCGCACGCGACAATGTCCGGGTGACCCACGTCCGCGGAGTGGGCACGGGGGCCCGGGGCCACACTCCGGGATGGCACGGCTGTAGTTGGAGGGGCGCATGACCGATCTGCCGCGCAAGGCGATCACCCGTACCGCCAAACTGGCGGCGCTGCCCTTGGGATTCGCGGGGCGCGCCACATGGGGGCTCGGGAAGCGGATAGGGGGACGGCCGGCGGAGATCGTCGCACGCGAGGTGCAGCAGCGCACCGCGGAGCAGATGTTCAAGGTCCTCGGCGAGCTCAAGGGCGGAGCCATGAAGCTCGGACAGGCCATGTCGGTCTTCGAGTCGGCGCTGCCCGAGGAGATAGCCAGGCCCTACCGGGCGGCCCTGACCAAGCTCCAGGAAGCGGCCCCTCCCATGCCCAGCCGCACGGTCCACGCGGCGCTGGAGGAGCGGCTGGGCCCGGACTGGCCGGAGCTGTTCCAGGAGTTCGAGGACAAGCCGGCGGCGGCCGCCTCGATCGGGCAGGTGCACCGGGCGGTCTGGCACGACGGGCGCACGGTGGCGGTCAAGGTGCAGTATCCCGGGGCGGGCGAGGCGCTGCTGTCCGACCTCAACCAACTGAGCCGGTTCGCCCGGGTGCTGGGGCCGCTGGTGCCGGGGCTGGACGTCAAGCCGCTGATCGCTGAGTTGCGCGAGCGGGTCGCCGAGGAGCTGGACTACGAACTGGAGGCGGCGTCCCAGCGGATCCATGCGGAGGAGTACGCACAGGACACGGAGATCGTGGTGCCCGAGGTGGTGCACCAGAGTGATCAGATACTGATCACTGAATGGCTGGAAGGGGTGCCGCTCTCCGAGGTGATAGCCGACGGCACACAGGAGGAGCGGGACCGCGCCGGGCAGCTGCTGGCCCGCTTTCTCTTCTCGGGGCCGTCCCGCACCGGGCTGCTGCACGCCGATCCCCATCCGGGGAACTTCCGGCTGCTGACCGGTGACGCCAAGGACGGGCCGCCGGAGCAGTGGAAGCTGGGCGTCCTGGACTTCGGTTCGGTGAACCGGCTCCCGGGAGGGCTTCCGGAGCCCATCGGCATCGCGCTGCGCATGGCGCTCGAGGGGGACGCCGCGGGGGTCTATGACCTGATGCGCGGGGAGGGGTTCGTCAAGCCGACGATCGAGCTCGACCCGGATGATCTGCTGGACTTCCTGCTGCCGATGCTCGAACCGGCCCAGGCCGACGCGTTCGTCTTCGACCGGCAGTGGCTGCGCAGCCAGGCGGCGCGGATGGCCGACCGTCACTCCCCTGTCTATGAGCTGGGCAATCAGCTGAATCTGCCGCCCGCCTATCTGCTGATTCACCGGGTGACCCTGAGCACCATCGGGGTGCTCTGCCAGCTGGGTGCCACGGTGCGGATGCGGGATGAGCTCAAGGCATGGGTCCCCGGCTTCGCCGCGGACCCGGAGTCCGAGGACCGCGCCGAAGCAGACGCCGAAGAAGGCCCCACGGCAGACGTCGGAGAAGAGGCCGCGGACGGCGCCGAGGAGGAGCCCGAGGCCGCGGAGACCTCGGCCTGAGCGCGGACGGCTCGGGATAGCCGAAGGGCCGGTCCGATCGGACCGGCCCTTCGTGGTCACGCGATGGGTCGGCGTAGGACCCGTCGGTGTGTGTTTGTGTCAGCCCCGCCTCTGGCCGGTGCCGCACATGGTGGTCACTGCATGACCGCCATGGCCAGGGCGCGGCGGGCGCGGAGCGAGGCACGCTCCGCACGCCGCTGCATCCGGCGGGCGGCCGCGAGCCGAACGGCCTGCCGTTCGGACTCGGCCTCCTGCAGCCGGTCGTGCATATGCGCACGTGCCAGGGCTTCTTGCATGAGTTGCATCTCTCGGTTCCTGTTCTGGCGCGCCTCGGGCGCACCTGAGGTATCTGGTGCGGAGGTTTCGGAGACCGGTGGGGTCATCGTCGGGACCTGCTTCATGGGGTCGTGCGTCGCTGGGCGATCGATGGTGCCGATGGTGCTCATGCCGCGACCGGGTTCTTACGCGGGCGACCACGCGGCCGCTTGCGGGCCACCACCACGCCCTGGACGAAGAGCTCGCCGCCCCAGACACCCCAGGGCTCCCGGCGGTCCTTGGCGCCGGCGAGGCATGCCTCCCGCAGCGGACAGGTCTGGCACAGCGACTTCGCGTACTCGACGTCGGCCGGGGACTCGGCGAAGAAGACCTCCGGGTCGTACGAGCGGCACGGAACGGCTACACCCAGGTTCTCGATGGCCTCATCGAGTTCGGTGAGGGCGGTGAGCGGGGTCAAGGAGTCCTCCGAGGAGTCAGGCGGGCGGTTCAGGTCGGTCGATGCGGACGGGGCGTGTGCGTTGAGTTGCACGGTGTGTGTTCCTCGTCTCTTCGGTCCGGCTGGTGGCCGGGCTCTGGCAAATCAAAAGGGCCGCGGATCCCGGTGTGGGTTCCGCGGCCCTGGAAGGTGCCGACCTGATCCTGGATCAGGCTGGATAACTCCAGGGTTCGAGCCTGCGGAAGGCCCACGTCTTGTGGTGCTGCTGCGTCGTCCGGGATTCGGCACCATTGGCCGCAAAGGCATAGGCCTTTGCCTGTGCCGCTGCTGCTACCGCAGGTGCCTGGATCGGTCGCTCGCTGAGACGCGCCTCATTGGCGCCGGGCATACCGGTGCCAGGGAGCGCAGAGCCGAGCAGGCATGTGGCGACGACCGACCGATCGGCCTTTTTGATGGTGTTGATGAAGCTGATCACTGGTCTTCGCCTCCTCTCGGCGTCTCAGGGACCGGTTCGAAACCAGTCCGGGTGTTCAGTACAACACGGAATCCTCGGCTCCTGGAAGGGCCGTTGTCTTCCGTGTTCGGAAGGCTATGGGTATGCCCTCCGCGCGCGCAAACTATTTTTCCGTCGAGTTTTGCCAAGGGTCACCCGAATGGCTTCCCCCGGCATCGCCGTCGCCCTCGTCGTCGAGTGCGGAGGGCAGTTCCCGGCCCGCGCACAGGGCGAGAACATCGGCCCCGAACCGGTCCAGCTTGCGCCTTCCCACACCGGAGATGCGGGCGAGCTCCGGTTCGGTTCCCGGAACGGCCTCGGCGATCGCGAGCAGTGTCTTGTCGGTGAACACGCAGTACGCCGGCTGCCCCAGCTGCCCCGCCTGCTCCGCCCGCCAGTCGCGCAGCCGCTCATAGAGCGCCTCGTCCAGCTCGGACGGGCAGCCCTCGCAGC
>NZ_JAAAYH010000511.1:0-5899 GCF_018035285.1 Streptomyces sp. MK37H
CATCTGCGCAATGCCGTGCGGCACATCCTGGAGCAGGAGTACGACGGTGAGATGGAGGTGGTGATCGCGCTCGGCCCGTCCACGGACCGCACCGACGAGATCGCCGCCGAACTGGTGGCGGAGGACCCCCGGGTGCACACGGTCCCCAACCCCACGGGCCGCACCCCCGCCGCCCTGAACGCGGCGATCAAGGCGTCCCGCCATCCGGTGGTGGTCCGGGTCGACGGCCACGGCATGCTCTCGCCCGACTACATCGCGACCGCCGTACGGCTCCTGGAGGAGACCGGCGCGCAGAACGTCGGCGGGCTCATGCACGCCGAGGGCGAGAACGACTGGGAGAAGGCCGTCGCCGCCGCCATGACCTCCAAGATCGGGGTGGGCAACGCGGCCTTCCACACCGGTGGTGAGGCGGCCCCCGCCGAGACCGTCTATCTGGGCGTCTTCCGGCGCGAGGCGCTGGAGCAGCAGGGCGGGTACAACGAGGAGTTCATCCGCGCCCAGGACTGGGAGCTGAACTTCCGGATCCGCGAGGCCGGCGGGCTGATCTGGTTCTCGCCCGAGCTGAAGGTCTCCTACCGGCCGCGGCCGAGCGTGCGGGCCCTGGCCAAGCAGTACAAGGACTACGGCCGCTGGCGCCATGTGGTGGCCCGCTTCCACCAGGGCTCGATCAATCTGCGCTATCTCGCCCCGCCGACCGCCGTCGTCGCCATCGCGGCGGGCATCGTGGTGGGCGCGGCCGTCACCCCGTGGGGCTTCGTGATCCCCGGCGGCTATCTGGCCGCGATCGTCGCGGGCTCGCTCCCCGCGGGCAAGGGGCTTCCGCCGGCGGCTCGGCTGCGGATCCCGGTGGCGCTCGCGACCATGCACATGTCGTGGGGCTGGGGCTTTCTGACCAGCCCGCGGGCGCTCGCCAAGAAGGTCATCGCCAGCCGCCGCCCGGCGGTCATGGCGCCGTAGCCGCGCCGGGCGCCACGCACGCCGAAGGGGCCGGACCCGCATCGGGTCCGGCCCCTTCCGCATGCCGTGACGGACGTCAGAAGGTGTAGCCCGGGTTGACCTTCATACAGCCCTTCTCCTCGCCGTTGAGCGCGTCCGCGCTCTTGGGCGTCTTGTCGCTGTCGTCCACCGCCGCCTTCGGGTAGGCGGTGCCCTCGCGCCAGTCGTTGCCGACCACCAGGGTGATCTCCTGCACCGACTTCGACGACTTCACCGCGGACTTCGGCAGCTTCAGCGCCTTGGCCACGGCCAGGGCGTCGCCCTGCCGGGGCTCGTCCGGGTAGAGGACGGTGGTGTCGGCCTGCGAGATGAGCACCGTGTTCGCGGTGGCCTTGGCGTAGCCCAGCCGCGCCAGCTCGGAGGTGATGACCGCGGCCCGGCCGGAGACCGGCCCCAGGACGGTGCTGGCGGTGCCGTTCTGCACCACCACCGGGGTCTGCTCCTTGGGCGCGGTGGGCGCCGGGGTGGCGTCGGGCTTCTTCTTGTCCTTGCCGTCCAGGCTTATGTCGTTGCGCAGCAGCGAGAAGGTCTGCTCGGCGTCGCCCGGCTTGGGCAGTACGTACTCCCCGCCGCCGCCGTACTCCCAGGGCATGGTGATCATGGTGGTGCGCTTGGTCGGCACCCGCTTGAGGTCATTGCCCAGGTCGTACAGCTTCTTGACGGTTCCGAGGCCGTGGTCGACGGTCAGCGCGTCGGTGGCGGCCTCCGCGAGGTCCATCAGCTTGCCCGGGTCGCTGAGCTTGGTGCCCGACTTCAGCTGGCGGATCATCGACGTCATATACATGTGCTGGGCCTTGGCCCGGCCGATGTCGGTGTTGTCCTCGAAGCCGTAGCGGGTGCGCAGCCACTGGAGGGCCTGGACGCCCTTGACGTTGTGGGTGCCCTTGGTCAGCTTCAGCCCGGAGCCATGGCCCTTGCTGTCATGCGAGTAGACGTTGCTGTCCACGCACACCGGGACGCCGCCGATGGCGTCCGCCATGGAGACCACCCCGGAGAAGTCGATCATCATGAAGTGATCGATGTAGACGCCGGTGAGCTCCTTCCAGGTGGCGACCGTACAGCCCGGGCCGCCGTGCTGGAGCGACTGGTTGATGGCCCCCTCGGTCTTCGGATACACCGTGCCGTCGTGCGGATCGGTGCACCGGGGGATGGTCACCCGGGTGTCGCGCGGGATGCTGACCACCGACATGTTGCCGCGGTCGGCCGAGACGTGCACCAGCATCTGCACATCGCCCAGCGGCTTGCGGTCCGCGTCCTGCTTGGCGCCGCCCAGTTTGACGTTCTCCGCGGTGTTCCGGCTGTCGGAGCCGATGAGCAGGATGTTGAGGGGGGTCTGTCCGGCGGCGTTGGGCTCGGGCTTGCCGATCTTGCTGTCGCCGAGGTCCAGATCCTCCTTCTTCAGATTGCCGTTCAGGTGTTCGTAGTAGAAGTATCCGGCGCCGGCCGCGCCGAGCACCAGCACGGCCAGCGTCAGGGCGGTCCAGCGCAGGATCCGCACCCCGCGGCTCCGCTTCGGCCGCCCCTGACCACCCGGCCGGCGCCCCGCGCCGTGCGACGCGGGGCCCTCCCCTTCCGGCGGGCTGTCGTCCTCACCGTGCTCACGTGGTTCGGGAACGGTGGCCCGCCGCCCTCTCTCCCCCCGCACACTGCTCTGCCGCATCGGGCCCTCCCCGCAGTCTCTCGGTCGTCCGGCCCGATGGACGAGGGTGGATCCGCTGGCCGGCGACGGTCACTTGGCGCAGACGTCCTTGTCGTCGGCCTCGACCCTCTGAATGTCCTTCGGCGCCTTCGACGGGGCGGAGATCGGTGTGCCGGCGCCCTTGAAGTCCGCGCCCAGCGTCAGGGTCATCTCCGCCATCGGCTCGGCGTCCTTCGTGCCTTCCTTCATGGCGGAGGCGGGCAGCCCCATGCTGTCGGCCAGCCGACGCGCCTGGTCGGCCTGGTTGGGAGCGTACTCCAGCGTCGTCTTCTTCAGTTCTGACGGAGCGTTTCCGCCGTTGCTGGTGCGGGACATCCCCTCGGTGTTCTGCATCCAGTCGACGGTCTCCTGGGCGGCGCCGAACTGCCCACTGCCGTTGAGCACCTTGACCCGGACATCCGCGGGATCGGCCTTCGGCCCCTTGAGCCGTGCCGCCTGCTCGTCCTTGGCCGCCTTCTCCTTCTTCTTGACCTCGGTCAGCGAGACGTCCTGCCGGACCATGGAGAAGAGCGGCTCGGCCTTGGTCTTGTCGAGCAGCACGGTCGCACCGTCGGTGTTGTCGACGACCGGAACGGTCGCGAAGGTGACGTTCTTGAGATCGACCTTGCTCAGGTTCTTCCCCAGCGAGGCCAGCTTGGAGACGGTGCCGATCCCGGTGTCCACCGTGAGCGCCTTGGTGGCGGTCTGGGCCAGGTCCCACATCTTGCCCGGGCTGGAGAGCGTCCCGCTGGACTTCATCTTGCGCATCAGCGAGCTCAGGAACTGCTGCTGGAGCTTGATCCGGTCCAGGTCGCCGCCGAAGCCGACGGCGTGCCGGGTCCGGACGAACGCCAGGGCCTGCTCGCCCTTGACCGTGTGCCGCCCCTTCTTCAGATTCAGGTGCGACTTGGGGTCGTTGATGTCCTTGCCGAGGCAGATGTCCACCCCGCCGACCGCCGTGGACATGCTCTTGACCGCGTTGAAGTCGGCCATCATGAAGTGGTCGACCTCCAGCCCGGTGATCTTCTCCACCGTCTGCCAGGTGCAGCCGGGGTCGCGGCCCTCCTGCCCCAGACTGGTGTTGAACCGCACCTCGTCCTCGCCCGGGATCTTCTTCCGCCGGCCGTCTTCCTTCACGGTGCAGTCCGGGATGTCGGTGATCATGTCGCGCGGGAAGCTCAGCACCGTCGCGTTCGACCGGTCCGCGGAGACGTGGAACAGCAGGGTGGTGTCGGCGTGGCCGACGCTACCCGCGTCGCCGTAGCCCTCGTTCCCCTTGCCGTCCCGGCGGTCGGTGCCGATCAGCAGGATGTTCATCGGGCCGTCGGAGACCGCGGCGTTGTTCTCGCCGACGTCGACCTTGCTGATGTTGTTGTTCAGGTGCTGATAGACGAAGTACGCCGCGGCCGAACCGCCCACCAGGAGGAAGGCCAGGGTGCCGCTGCCCCAGTAGAGCGCCTTCTTCGTCTTCGACTTCTTCGGCTTCGGCTTGCGACGGCTGACCGGGCCGGTCGGCTGCTCCTTCTCCGCTTCCCGTTTGGCCGCGCGGCGGCGCCCCCTGGGCTCGGAGCCGGTGGTGCCGACATCGCTCGATGATCTGGAGACCCGTCGCAGCTCCGTGGTGTCGTCCGCCGATGTCTCGGCGGGATTCAGCCGCAGCTCGTAGTTGCCCGTATTCGGGTCGAACACCCACTGATCGGCTGGGTCGAAGTCACCCGCCCCGCCAGGGCCTTGCGCGTCCACGGTCGCCTGTGTCCTCCGTCGGTGCCACGCGGCGCCTCCCCCTCAAGGCGCGCCATCTGTCTTCATGCAGTGCGCGGCCACCTCGTAGAGCGCACCGGATCGCTCACACTATCCGTCCAGATCAGCGCCAAGCGACGTCGGTGACAAATTCCACTTCCCTACAACTGGGCAATCTGCCCAATCCTTATCTGATCCTTCACGAATCATGGGCCGCACTTATGGTCCTTTTACTCGCATTACTCGCAGATGCCGCGCGCCGCCGTCGTCCCCTGATACCCGCTGAGGTCGGCGGCCTTCGGTCCGCCGCCCGTCGAAGCCGTGACGGCGTGGGACACCGGCACCGGCCGATCCAGCCGCAACTGCCGGAACAGCCGGTCGGCATCGGGTTGGACGAGCTCATCGCGGTTCTTGTTGTACGTGTAGGGCTGCCGCGGAATCGTGAGGAAGCGGATCTTGTCCCGGGGGATGTCCCGCACCCCGCGCACCAGAGCGTACAGATCTTTGAGCGAATCCAGGCCCGGATCCGTGGTCAGCGAGGACGTCGCGGCGTTGAGCACCGGATACAGCTTCGCGGGATTGAGCAGCACACCATTGCTCTGCACTTTCTTCACAAGCGAGCTCATGAACTCCTGTTGCCGGCCGATGCGCTCCGTGTCGCTGCCGTCGCCGATGCTGTACCGGGCGCGCACATAGCCCAGGGCCTGCTCGCCGTGGAGTACCTGACGGCCCGCGGGCAGCTTCAGATGCGCTTCGGCGTCGTCCACGGGCTCCTTCAGGCACATCTCCACCCCGCCGACCGCGTTCACCAGCCGCTTGAAGCCGCTGAAGTCCACGATCATGTGGTGGTCGACGCGGATGCCGGTCAGCTTCTCGACGGTGCGGATCGAACAGGCCGCGCCACCGGATTCGAACGCCCAGTTGAACTGGGCGAACCGGGCCTGGGTGCGCTTTCCGTCCGGCCCCTCGCAGGCCGGGATGTCCACCATCAGATCGCGCGGGATGGAGACGGCGGTGGCGCTCTTCCCGCCGGCCTGCAGATGCAGCAGGATCGTGGTGTCCGAGCGCTGGGTGCCGGTGTCCTTGCCGTATTTGCCGTTGCCCTTGCCGCCCCGGTTGTCGGAGCCGATCAGCAGGATGTTCTGCGCGTCCCGCACCACCGACACCGGCCGCTCGGCCTCGTACTTCTTCAGCTCGTCCGCGGTCCGGGTGTCGGTGCGGATATTGCCGTCGAGGCGCTCGTAGAACCACCACCCCACTCCGGCGACCGACAGCACCAGCAAGGCCACGCCCAGCGCGAGGACGCGCGGCCAGCGGCGCCTGCGTCTCGGTGCGGGCTCAGAGCTGTCGGTCGTCACGTCCGCGTCCTCCCACCCGTCTTCCGCCCGGGGGCGGAGCGGCATCGCATGCCGGGATACCGATTAACGGAACAGACATGCGAAGCCCGTACATGGTTGTACGTATCCGTAGATCATCGCGCGGGGT
>NZ_JAAAYH010000512.1:0-5887 GCF_018035285.1 Streptomyces sp. MK37H
CCATTGGCATACCCCTGCCCGACCGCGCGCACCTTCCACGCCCCATTGCGCCGGTACACCTCCACGACCACCAGCGCGGTCTCGTTGCCCAGCCGCGGCGGGGTGAACGTGGCGATCACCGCGCCGTCGTCCGCGCCGCGCACGGTGGCGGTCGGCTCGGTGCCCGCGAACGTCGCCCCGGGCGCGTCCAGGCTCGCGGTCACCACGATCTTCTCGATGTCGGCGGGGACGGCGGCGGTGTCCACCGTGATGGCGTCGCCCGTGCCCGCCGTCCCGGCGCGGTGGGTCACGCCCGGTCCGGCGGGTTGGTTGTAGAAGACGAAGTCGTCGTCGGAACGCACTTTGCCGTTGGCGGTGAGCAGCAGGCCCGATACGTCGAGCCGCACCGGAGCGGTGACGTCAACCGCCACGCGCGCGACGGAGAGGGGGAGGTTCGAGCCGGGTGTCATAGCGGTCATGCCCGGGGTAACGAACGTCCCCGCTTTACGGTTCCTTGACCTGCGGAGTGACTTCTCCCGTGACCTGCCCCGCCGCGGTCGGCCCGGTTCGGCGTCGGCCCGTTCGGCAGTCCATAACGGAGAGGAGTCGTTCGGCGCGATCGCCGGGGCCGTCGCCCGCTCCCTCGGCCTGCCCGGCCCCCGCCCCTGGGACCCCGACGCGCCGGACAACGTCTGGGACCCCCGGTTCGCCCGGCACGCCCTGGGCTCCAACAGCCGGGTACGGGCGCGCCGCGCCCGCGAGCTACTCGGCCGGCACCCGCGACACCGCTCGATCACGGACTGGATCCTCCGCGAGCCGCGCTGACCGGTCGGGGCGGCGGCGCGCGGTGGCCGCCGTCACCCCGATCACGCACACCGCCATGCCCGCGAGCGCCGTCCACCCGGGCGCGTCCCCGAACATCGCGTACGCACACAGCAGCGTGGTCGGGGGCGTGAGGTAGATCAGCGCGCTGGTGCGGGTGACGCCGTTGCGGCGCAGGCTCAGCCAGTAGAAGCCGTAGCCGCCGACCGTGGAGAGCAGCACCGTCCAGGCCACGGCGGCCCAGAAGCCCCCGCCCGCCGGGGGCGCGGCATGGCCTCCGGCCACGGCGACCCCGGTGAACAGGACGGCGCTCACGAGGCAGTGCAGCGGTATGGCGTCCACGGGGTCGAGCGGCGCCCGCACCCTGCGTTCGAGGAAGCTCGCGGCCAGCAGCGCCGCCATGGCGGCGAAGGGCAGCCCGTACGCCCAGGCCGGGGCGGCCGGGCCCGCCGACAGATCGCCCTGGACGACGAGCGCGACCCCGCCGAGGCCGATGGCCAGCCCCGCCCACTGGCGCGGGCTGACCGTCTCCCCGAGCAGCCGCCCGGCCAGCGCGCCCGCCGCGAGCGGCTGCAACGCGGCGATCAGCGCGGCGGTGCCGGACGGCACGCCGAGCCCGACCGCCCAGACGATCCCGCCGAGATAGCCGCCCTGCGAAAGCGCTCCGATCACCGCCTGCTCGGCGATCGCGCGCGGGCGCAGTCTGCGGCGCCTCAGCAACACCCAGGCGCCGCCCAGGACCGCCGCCGCCGCGAGGAAGCGCCACATCAGCAGGGTGTCGGCGGCGGCCTCCCGCGTGCCGAGCTCGGCTCCGATGAAGCCTGAGCTCCACATCACGACGAGGCCGATGGCGGTGACGGCGGCGCTGACGGGCATGGGGGTCCTCGCTCTGGTCGGGGCTGGGCATCGACTCCGGGTATACCGGTCTGTTTACTCCCTCATCCACTAGACTAAACAGATCGGTATACACGTCAACCCCGACCCGGAGGTGATCACGGCATGGAAGCGTCTACGGGAGTGCTCACCCCTGCCGCGCGCCGCATCCTCGACACCGCCGCCGAACTGTTCTACGGGCAGGGGATCAACGCGGTCGGCGTGGACCTGATCGCCAAGCGCTCCGGAGTCACGAAGAAGACGCTCTACGACCGCTTCGGCTCCAAGGAGGCCCTGGTCGCCGCGTATCTGCGGGAGCGCGATGAGCGGTGGCGGGCGTGGCTCACCGCCGAGGTCGAGAAGTCGCCCCCGGCGGATCGCGCCCTCGCCACGTTCGACGCGCTCGCGGAGTGGGTGCGCCGCGAGAACCCGCGCGGCTGCGGTTTCGTGAACGCGGCGGCCGAACTGCCGGACGCCGGGCATCCGGCCCGGCAGGTGATCGCCGACCAGAAGTGGTGGCTGCGCGGATATCTGCGGCAGCTGTGCGAGGAGGCGGGCGTGGCGGCCCCCGACGAGCTGGCGGACGAGCTGCTGCTGCTCCACGAGGGCGCCACGGTGCTGAACGGTCTTTCGGTGGTTGCGGACGCGGTCGGCATCGCGCGTGGGCTGGCGCTGCGGGCGCTGGAGCGGGCCCGGGCGGCCTGACCCGGGCGCGTTGCTTGACCTTGAGCGCGCTCGAAACCGTACGTTTCCCCGCATGACGACCCAACAGCATGCGATCGGCTCCGGTTTCGGGGTGCGCAGTACGACGAGCGACGTCCTCACGGGCATTGACCTGACCGGGAAGCTCGCGCTCGTGACCGGCGGTTATTCAGGGCTCGGGCTGGAGACGGCGCGGGCTCTCGCCGGTGCGGGGGCCCATGTCGTCGTGCCCGCGCGGCGGCGCTCAACGGCCGTCGAAGCGCTCGGCGGGATCGAGGGCGTGGAGGTCGCCGAGATGGACCTCGCGGACCTGGACAGCGTTCGGGCCTTGGCGGAGGAATTCCTCGCGTCCGGTCGCGCTGTCGACATTCTGATCAACAACGCCGGGATCATGGCCGCGCCCGAAACCCGGGTGGGCCCCGGCTGGGAAGCCCAGTTCGCCATCAACCACCTGGGTCATTACGCCCTGACCAACCGGCTGTGGCCCGCGATCGCCCGCGGTGGCGCACGCGTGGTGTCGGTCTCCTCCAATGGGCACCAGCTCTCGGACATCCACTGGGACGACCCCCACTTCGAGCGGCACGCCTACGACAAGTGGCAGGCGTATGGGCAGGCGAAGACGGCCAACGCCCTGTTCGCGCTGCACCTCGACGCGCTGGGGCGGAACACGGGTGTGCGGGCGTTCTCCGTGCACCCCGGCACGATCGCCACCCAGCTGGGGCGCCATATGTCCCCGGAGGAACTGGCGGAGCTGAGTGAGGCGATCGAGGCCAGCCCCACCAACGTCGGCTGGAAGGCACCCGAGGAGGGGGCGGCCACCCAGGTCTGGGCGGCGACCTCGCCTCGGCTCACGGGTATGGGCGGGGTGTACTGCGAGGACTGCGACATCGCCGAGCCCGCGTCGGAGGAGACCGAACTGGGCAGTGGGGTGAGCGCCTGGGCCACCGATCCGGAGCGGGCCGCGCGGCTGTGGGCGCTGTCGGCCGAGCTCACGGGGGTCGATACCTTCGCCGAGTAGATAGACAGCCCAGGCTGTTAAGTTTGAACTGGACAGCCTGGACTGAAGGAAATACCGTACGGGGCATGGCAGAGACCCCTGGCGGCATGTCCGCCTCCGCCGTGCGCGCCGCGCATGAGATCCGTGTGGTAGTCGGCCGGCTGCGGCGGCGGATCAAGGAGACGTACGACCTCGAGGAACTCACCCCCTCGCAGACGTCCGCGCTCAGCAGGCTCAGCAAGGAGGGCCCCGCCTCGGCCAGCGCGCTGGCGGCGGCCGAGCGCGTACGGCCGCAGTCGATGGCGGCCACGCTCGCCGTGCTGGACGAACGGGGGCTGATCCAGCGGCGCCCCGATCCCGGCGACGGGCGGCGGCAACTGGTCTCGGTGAGCGACACCGGCAGCGCGTTCCTGGACGACAAGCGGCGGGCGGGCGAGGAATGGCTCGCCCGGGCCCTGGAAAGCGGCTACACGGAAGCGGAACGGGAGACCATCCTCAAGGCGCTGGCCCTGCTGGACCGGCTCAGCCGCGCATGATCGAGCGGCTGACGCGACGAAAGGGCAGGGCGGACGCGGGGAGCGCCTTCGACCGGAGGCTGCTGGCACCGATGGTGCTGGGTTCGGTACTGAACCCCGTCAACTCCTCCATCATCTCCGTTTCGTTGGTGCCGATCGGCGCCGCGTTCGGGGCGCCGCCGTCCCAGACGGCCTGGCTGGTCTCCGCGCTCTATCTGGCCACCTCGATAGGACAGCCGGTCATGGGCCGGCTGATCGACCTCTACGGGCCGCGCCGCCTCTTCCTCGCCGGGGCGACGCTGACCGGGATCGCGGGGCTGATCGGTCTGCTCGCCCCGAACCTGGGGACGCTGATCGTCGCGCGGGTGGTGCTCGGGTTCGGTACCTGCGCGGGCTATCCGGCCTCGATGTACCTCATCCGCGGGGAGGCCCGGCGGACCGGCCAGGAGAGCCCCGCCGGGATCCTCGCCACGCTCGCGGTCGCCAGCCAGACCATCGCGGTCATCGGACCGCCCCTGGGCGGACTGCTGATCGGGCTGGGCGGCTGGCGCAGCACGTTCGCCGTCAACATCCCGCTGGCGGCGGCCGGCCTGATCCTCGGCGTACGGCGTCTGCCGAAGGAGCGGCACCTGGCGGAACGCACCGACGAGCGTGTCCGGCTGGATCTGATCGGCATGGGGCTGTTCGCCGCGATGCTCGTCTCGCTGCTGCTGTTCCTGATGGAGCCCCGGGCCGACCGGTGGTATCTGCCGGTGCTGATGGCGGTGGCGGCGGCCGGGTTCGCGGTGCGGGAGCTGCGGGCGGCGGAGCCGTTCATCGATCTGCGGGTGTTCGGCGGCAATCTGCCCCTGCTGCTCACCTACACCCGCGCACTCCTCGTCTCCGTCGTCTCGTATGTCTTTCTGTACGGCTACACCCAGTGGCTCCAGGACGGCCGGGGGCTGACGGCCTCACAGGCGGGGCTCGCCCAACTGCCCCTGTTCCTGACCGGCACCGCGGTGTCCACCGCCACCGGCCGCCGCGCCGCCGTGCGCGGCAAGCTGCTGGTGGGGGCCGTGGGGCAGATCGTCGGCTGCGCCCTGCTGCTCCCGCTCCAGCCGCACAGCGCGATATGGCTGCTGATCGTCGTCGCGCTCGTCTTCGGCGTACCGCAGGGGCTGATCAACCTCGCCCTGCAGAACTCGGTGTACCACCAGGCCGACCCGGAGCGGATGGGCTCCTCGGCGGGGCTGCTCCGCACCTTCTTCTACCTCGGCGCGATCGTCGCCTCCAGCGCCAACGGCGCCTTCTTCGGCGCCCGCGCCGACACCGGCGGGCTGCATGGCCTGGCCTGGTTCATGCTCGCCATCACCGGTCTGTGTCTGGCGCTGACGCTCGTGGACCGCTCGCTGGGCCGTATCGGTTCCGACGATTCCTCTTCCGCGCAACAACCGCAGCAGCGAAAGGCTTCATGAACGTGAACGTGAACGCGAACGTGAACGCGAACAAGACGGCTCTGCTCGTGATGGACGTCCAGGAGGGCATCGTGGCCCACGTCCAGGACCCCGACTATGTGCCGCGTGTGAGCCGCGCGGTCGACGCGGCCCGTAACGCCGGAATCCCCGTCGTGTACGTCGCCGTCGGCTTCCGCTCCGGCCGTCCCGAGGCCTCGGCCCGCAACAAGATCGTCAGCTCCCTGCCGCCGGGTCTCTACACCGAGGACGACCCCAAGATCGCCATCCACGCCGGTGTGGCGCCCCGGCCGGACGAGGTCGTGGTCACCAAGCGGCGGGTCAGCGCGTTCGCCGGCAGCGACCTGGACGTGGTGCTGCGGTCCGGGGACATCACCCATCTCGTCCTGACCGGCGTCGCGACCGCCGGCGTCGTCCTTTCCACCCTGCGCCAGGCCGCCGACCTGGATTTCCGGCTCACGGTGCTGTCCGACGCCTGCTACGACCCGGACCCGGAGGTCCACCGGCTGCTCATCGAGAAGGTGTTTCCGTCGCAGGCCGAGGTCACG
>NZ_JAAAYH010000513.1:0-5878 GCF_018035285.1 Streptomyces sp. MK37H
CGTCATCCCCGGCTTCGACTTCGGCAGCGCCGAGAAGAGCGCCACCATGCCCTGCGACGACGGAGACGGCGGTACGGGCGACCTGGCGCCGGCCGCGTTGGGAGGCGAACGATGAGCCTGCGGGCCCGTATCACCGCGCCCGAGGGGCCAGGCGAGGGCAGCGGGCGCCAGGACGGGCACCTCGTCTCCGCCTACCGCGCCAAGCTGCTGGAGGAGATCGACCTCGCGGAGATGTCGTCGCTCTCCACCGCCGAGCGCCGCTCCCGCCTGGAGCGCGTGCTCGGCCACATCATCAGCCGCGAGGGCCCGGTGCTGTCCACCAGCGAGCGCTCCCAGCTGATCCGCCGGGTGGTGGACGAGGCGCTCGGCCTCGGGGTGCTCGAACCGCTCCTCGAGGACGCCTCCATCACCGAGATCATGGTCAACGGCCCGGACCAGATCTTCGTGGAGCGCGCCGGCCGGGTCGAGCTGGTCCCCGTCCGCTTCGCCTCCGAGGAGCAGCTGATGCAGACCATCGAGCGCATCGTCTCCACGGTCAACCGCCGGGTGGACGAGTCGAATCCGATGGTCGACGCCCGGCTCCCCTCCGGTGAGCGCGTCAACGTGATCATCCCGCCGCTCGCCCTCACCGGAGCCACGCTCACCATCCGCCGCTTCCCCCGCGCCTACACCCTCCATGAGCTGATCGGCATGGGCACGCTGGACGAGCAGATGCTGATGCTGCTCGCGGCGCTGGTGCGGGCCAAATTCAATGTCGTGGTCTCCGGCCCCACAGGCTCCGGCAAGACCACGCTGCTCAACGCCCTCTCCGGGCTGATCCCTGACGGGGAGCGCATCATCACCGTCGAGGACGCCGCCGAACTCCAGCTCCAGCAGACCCATGTCATCCGGCTGGAGTCCCGGCCGCCCAACGTCGAGGGCAAGGGCCGGATCACCATCCGCGACCTGGTCCGCAACTCCCTCCGGATGCGCCCCGACCGCATCATCGTCGGCGAGGTGCGCGGCGGTGAGACCCTCGACATGCTCCAGGCCATGTCCACCGGCCATGACGGTTCGCTGGCCACCGTCCACGCCAACAGCGCCGAGGACGCGCTGATGCGGCTCCAGACGCTCGCCTCCATGTCGGACGTGGCGATTCCCTACGAGGCGCTGCGGGACCAGATCAACAGCGCCGTGGACTGCATCGTCCAGCTCGTCCGGCACGCCGACGGCTCGCGGCGGATCAGCGAGATCGCGCTGCTCGACAGCCATGGCCACGAGTCGTACCGCATCGCCACCGTCTGCCGCTTCGACGCCCAGCCGATGGGCGCGGACCGGGTGGTGCACGGGCGGTTCGGCTACTTCCCGCTGCCGGAGCGGGTCGCCGAGCGGCTGCGAATGGCCAGCGAGCCGGTGCCGCCCGCCTTCGGCGTGGCCGCCTTCCCGGCGCAGCTGGCCACCCGCGCGGCCGGATACGACCCGTACGACCGGCCGCCGTTCGGCCGACCCCCACAGGACCGACCCCCGTTCGACCCCAGGGACCGGAGGTAGCAGGGCCCATGGACCATCTCGCGACGGCCGCCCTCGGCGCGACACTGGTGTGCGGCGCGCTGGGCGTCGTGGGCGTGCACACCTACGTACGCGGCAAGGAGCAGCAGCGCGCGCTGATCGACCGGCTGTCGGAGACCGGCCCACTGCCGGGCACCGCCCGCGCGCGCCGCTTCTCGGGTGTCGACCGGCGGCTGCGCACCACCTCCCTGGGCCGGAAGCTGGAGCTGCGGCTGGCGGCCACCGGCCTGGAGATCACCCCGGGGGAGTTCTTCGTCTACACGGCGGGGGCGGCGGCCGGGCTGTGGCTGATCGCGGCGTCCTTCCTCGCGGCGTTCTTCGGCCCGATAGCGGCGGTGGTCGCCGTCTGGGGGTCCTTCGCGTTCCTCAACTGGCAGCGCCAGAAGCGGATAGAGCGCTTCATCAACCAACTGCCCGAGCTGTCGCGGATCCTGGCCAACGCCACCCAGGCCGGGCTGGCGCTGCGCACCGCGCTCGGCATGGCGGCGGACGAGATGGAGGCGCCGGCGGGGGAGGAGCTGGCCAAGGTCGCGGCCAAGCTGGCCGTGGGCCACTCGATCGACGACGCGCTGGAGGAGCTGGCCGAGCGGCTGCCCTCCCGGGAGCTGGTGGTGCTGGTCACCACGCTGGTGCTGTCCAACCGCGCGGGCGGCACCGTGGTCAGCTCGCTGCGCAACCTCACCCAGACGCTGGAGGAGCGCAAGGAGACCCGGCGGGAGGTGCGCACCCAGCTCTCGCAGGTGACCGTCACCGCCTATGTCGTCCCGCTGCTGGGGATCGGGACGCTGCTGCTGATGAACCGGATCTCGGCCGGTTCGCTGGACCGGATGACCTCGTCCTTCTGGGGGCAGGCGGCGGTGGTCGTGGCCTTCTGCCTGTACGGGATCGGCTTCTTCCTCATCCGCCGCATGTCCAAGATCGACGTCTGAGACGTCCAAGACCGTCCAAGACCGTCCAAGACCGTCCAAGACCGACGTACGAGCGAATCCAGGTAGAGGGGACTCAGACAGATGGCACTGCTGCTGGCGCTGGCGGCCGGTCTCGCGGTGGCGGGCATCGCCTACGGCATCACGCTGTACCGCAGCGAGGCCAAGCTGCCCAGCGATCTGGCGGTGGCCCTGGAGGTCGGCTCCAGCCGGACGACCGCGGTCGGCTCGGCCGTCGACCGGCTGGGCATGCGCTACGCCCCGCTGGTGCTGCGGCTGATGGGCGAGAAGCGGGTGGCCCGGGTCCGCCGCCGGATCGATCTGGCGGGCAACCCGGGCGGTCTGACGGTGGATCGCTACGCGGCCCGGCGGGCGGTCTACGGGGCGCTCGGCTTCGTCGGGGCGCTGGTGATGCTGCTCAAGGGTCAAGTCCTGCTGGCGCTGCTGCTGGTGGCGTTCGGACTGTTCTGGATCGAGGTGGGCATCTGGGCGGCGGTGCGCGAACGCAAGGAAGCGATCGAGCGGACGTTGCCGGACTTTCTGGACGTTCTGGCCGTCGTGGTGAGCGCCGGTTTGAGCTTCCGTCAGGCCCTGGACCGGGTCGCCGAGAAGTATGAGGGCCCCTGGGCGGATGAACTTCGCATCACACTTCGGCAAATGGACATGGGGGTCAGCCGCCGTCAGGCGTTCGAGGAACTACGTAAACGTAATGACTCAGAACAGGTCGCGCAGTTCGTCACCGCCCTTCAGCAGGGCGAGGAGCTGGGCGCTCCGATTGTCGAAACACTGATCGCCATTGCGAACGACATGCGCCGTACGGACGCGCAGAACGCCCGGCGGCGCGCGGCCCGCGCGGTGCCGAAAGCGACCATGGTCATCACGACCTTCATGGTGCCCGGAACCATGGTGTTGCTCGTCGCGGGGTTCTTCATCGGCTCGGGCACCGACTTCGGCTCGGTGACCGGGGACTGACGGTCTCTTTTAGGTGAAGCTCCTTCGCGGTTGCAATTGAATGTGGGACAGTCGTCGACGGAGAACTCCTCGGTGCGGGAGGGGGTGAGACGGATGCGCGGCCGGGGTTGGTCGTCACGTCCACGGTTCGAACGTGGTGAACGGGGAAGGCAATGCTTCCTAGGGCACTGTTCCGAGACGGCTGTTTCGGCGTACTTTGCTCGTGTCGCGAGCGACACCACGGGGGTTGAGTCGCCGGACCACAGAGGGACGGCAGCCCATGGAGGGGAACACAATGGGGAAGCGCGTCATGCGGAACGATCGGGGACAGACCTCGATCGAATACCTGGGCATCATCGCCGTGGTGGTGGCCATCGTGCTGGTCTTGTCGACCACGGACTTCGGCAGCATGATCGCAAACGCCATCTCCGACAAGATCTCACAGGTCGTCGGCATCTGACCGGTCCCGTGACAGCGCGCCGAGATCTCAGGAGCGACGCGGGGCAGGCGTTTCCGATCTACATCACGGCGGTGGCGGGCCTGCTCTTCCTGGCGCTCGCCCTCTTCGCCGTCGGCCAGGCCGGGGCCACCCGCAACGGCGGACAGACCGCCGCCGACGCGGCGGCCCTCGCGGCCGCCCAGGACTACCGCGACCAGCTGCGCAAGGGGTTCCTGGAGGCGATCGCACACGGCAGCGCATGGGACGACCTGCTGAACGGACGGGGACTGGGCGGCACCAACGCCTGTGACCAGGCGCAGTGGTTCGCCGACCAGAACGGGGCGGATGTGACCGACTGCCGCGGGCCCGACTTCCTGCCGACGTCCTTCACCGTCACCGTGAAGACGCACAAGCCCGTGGGCAAGACCGTCATCCCCGGCACGGAGAGCAAGTACGGGGAGGCGACGGCCAAGGCGGTCGTCACCCCGCGCTGCACGGCCGAGCCGCCCGCCCCGCCGACCGAGCGGCCCGACGACGCCGGCAAGGGCGACGGCGGCGGCAAGGATGACGACGGTAAGGACGACGGCAAGGGCGGCGACGGCGGTAAGGACGACGGCAAGGACGACAAGCCGCCCATCGACCTCCTCTGCGACGGAATCGACCTGACCATCGACCCGACGCGTCTCGATCTCTTCCCCGACGCCAAGGACCTCTTCTCCGTGCACCTGGCCGACTGAACGGCCGACTGACGAGCGAACGAAGAGCAGAAGAGCAAAGGACAGCGAGCGATGAGCATTCGGCACACGACGAAGGCCCGGAGGGGGGCCGCCGCGACGGCGCTCGCCGCGGCCCTGGCCCTCGCCGTGGCCGGGTGCGGCAACGGCGACGGCGACAAGAAGCCCGACGACGCCGCGGACCGGACGTCGACCGCGGGCAAGGACGACGGCGACGAGCAGGAACCCGCGGCGGACTCCTCCAAGACCATCGGCGAGATGAAGGGGCCCGGCGGGGTCGTCGTCACCCTGCACTCCGCGGTGCGCGACGACGGCGGGTTCGTCACCGTGAACGCCACCGTCACCAACCATGGCAGCCGGCTCTTCAACGCCATCGACTGGCGCTCGAAGGAGACCGAGGTGAAGTCCCTCTCGTCCGTCTCCGGCGCGTCCCTGGTCGACGAGAAGGGCAAGAAGCGCTATCTCGTCCTGCGGGACACCGACGGCCAGTGCCTGTGCACCACGGGGCTCTCCGGGATCAAGCCCAATGAGAGCCGCCCGCTGTTCGCGCAGTTCCCGGCCCCGCCGAAGAGCGTCAAGGACATCGACTTCCAGATCCCGACCATGCCGTCCGTCAGCATCACCCTCTCCGGGTGAGTCGCGCCATGACACCGCAGACGACGGCCCGCTCCGCGCGCCGCGGCCCCGTGCTGGCCGCGCTGGCCTCCACCGCGCTCCTGGTCACCCTCACCGCCCCGGCGCCGCCCGCCCACGCGGACAGCGGCCCCGGCGCGCCCGCCGACACCACCCCGCCGGTGAAGATCGACGCCAAGGACTCCGATCTGAAGATGCCCGAGGGCGCGAAGCTGGCGCCCGGCCGGGTCCTGGACATCAAGTCCGTCGTCGAGACGGACGACGGCGACGAGCGGCGGGAGGACACCAACGCCAAGGTGAAGTTCGCCCTCCAGGCCGAGGTGCTCTTCGGCAAGGACAGCGCGAAGCTGGGCGGCGACGCGCGGGCCCGGATCAAGGAGATCGCCTCCGAGGCCGAGCGGCAGAACGCCAAGAGCGTCCGCGTCTTCGGCTTCACCGACGACCTTGGCTCCGCGGGCCACGGCATCGTGCTGTCCAAGCAGCGGGCCAACGCGGTGCAGCAGGCGCTCGCCGAGGACCTCGACCCTTCCGTCAACTACGAGATCCGGGGCTACGGCGAGCAGTACCCGATCGCGGACAACGCGACCGAGGAGGGCCGCAAGCGCAACCGCCGGGTGGAGGTCAGCTTCCCCAGGACCGCCTGAGCC
>NZ_JAAAYH010000514.1:0-5876 GCF_018035285.1 Streptomyces sp. MK37H
TGACTACCACGCCTACGACCTGGCCCAGGTGGATCCCGACCGGGTGGCCACCATGCTCACCGAGCTGGTGGCGCTGTTCGAGCGGGGCGCGCTGAAGCCGCTGCCGGTGCGGACGTGGGATGTGCGGCGGGCGCCCGAGGCGCTGCGCTTCATGAGCCAGGCCCGCCACATCGGCAAGATCGTGCTAACCGTGCCCAGGCCCCTCGACCCGGGCGGAACCGTGCTGGTCACGGGCGGTACGGGCACCCTCGGCGGGCTGTTGGCCCGTCACCTGGTGGCCGAGCACGGCGTACGTCACCTGCTGCTGACCAGTCGCCGGGGCCCGGAGGCGGCGGGCGCCGCCGACCTGGTGGCGGAGCTGACCGATGCCGGGGCCACCGCGGAGGTGGTGGCCTGTGACGCGGCCGACCGCGACGCGCTCGCCGCCGTCCTCGCGGCCGTCCCCGCCGACCGTCCGCTGACCGGTGTCGTCCACGCGGCCGGGGCGCTGGACGACGGGCTCATCGGGGCGCTGACCCCGGAGCGGCTGGAGAAGGTGCTCCGCCCGAAGGCCGATGCCGCGCTCAACCTCCACGATCTCACCCGCGACCTCGACCTGTCCGCCTTCGTGCTCTACTCCTCCTTCGCCGGAGTGGTGGGCAACCCCGGTCAGGCCAACTACGCCGCCGCGAACACCTTCCTGGACGCCCTCGCCGCCCGCAGGCGCGCGGCCGGACTGCCCGGCGTATCGCTCGCCTGGGGCCACTGGGAACAGTCCAGCGAACTCACCGGACAGCTCGACCAGGCCGACCTGGCGCGCCTCGCCCGCTCCGGCATCGTGCCGATGTCCTCGGGGCTCGGACTCGCGCTGTTCGACGCGGGCCGCTGGATGGCCGAACCGCTGGTGGTCACCTCGCGCCTCGACGTCCCGGCGTGGGCGTCGGGCACGGACAGCGAGGTGGTCCGGGCGCTGGCGCGCGGGCTGGCGGTGGCCGGACCGGTGCGCCGGGCGCGGGCCGCGCAGGCGGCGGACCAGGGCGCGGACGGTCCGGCTCTGGAACGGCGGCTGGCCGGGCTGTCGGAGGAGGAGCGCACAGCGGCGCTCGTGGACCTCGTACGCACCCATGTGGCGACCGTCCTCGGCCACGGCTCGGCCGCGGCCGTCGAGCCGGACCGCGCGTTCAAGGAGCTGGGCTTCGACTCCCTCACCGCCGTCGAACTCCGCAATCGGCTGGGCGCGGCGACCGGGCTGCGGCTGCCCGCCACCCTCATCTTCGACCACCCCACGCCGGGTGCCCTCGCCGGCTTCCTCCTCCAGCAGATCTCCCCGGAGGACCAGCCGGCCGGGGCGGACACCCTGCTCGCCGAACTGGCCAAACTCGAAAACGCCTTCACCGGTATCACCACGGACGACGACGAACACACCGTGATCGCACGGCGTCTGGAAAACCTGCTGTCGACCTGGAAAGAACTGGGCGCGGCGAAGCGCGAGGCCACGTCGGCCGACCGTCTCAAGTCGGCATCCGCTGACGAAGTCTTGGATTTCATCAACAACGAGCTCGGGATTTCCTGAGAGATATTTCCGCAGCCGAAATCCCATCTAGCTCGGAGGAGGACCGCGTCAGATGACGAACGACGAAAAGCTGGTTGACTACCTGAAGCGTGTGGCAGCCGACCTGCACGAGACTCGTCAGCGTCTGCGTGAAGTCGAGGAGCGGGACAACGAGCCGATCGCGATCGTCGGCATCTCCTGCCGGTTCCCCGGCGGCGTCGCGTCGCCCGAGGACCTGTGGCGGCTGGTGTCGGAAGGCACCGACGCGATATCGGACTTTCCGACGGACCGCGGCTGGGATATCGAGGGAATCTACGACCCCGACCCCGAGGCCGTCGGAAAGACCTATCTGCGCAAGGGCGGATTCCTCTACGAGGCGGGCGATTTCGACGCCGAGATGTTCGGGATATCGCCGCGCGAGGCCCTTGCCATGGACCCGCAGCAGCGGCTGATCCTCGAATCCTCCTGGGAGGTTTTCGAACGCGCCGGAATCGATCCCACCTCGCTGCGGGGCAGCAAGACCGGTGTCTTCGTCGGCGCGGCCGGCACCGGATATCTGACCAATATGCAGCGGGTGCCCGACGGCGTCGAGGGATACACCGGTACCGGCTCCTTCGTCAGCGTCGTCTCCGGCCGGGTCTCGTACAGCCTCGGCCTGGAAGGCCCCGCTATCACTGTCGACACGGCCTGCTCGTCGTCGCTGGTCGCGCTGCACATGGCCGTGCAGTCGCTGCGTTCCGGCGAATGCTCGCTCGCGGTCGCGGGCGGCGTGGCCGTCATGCCGACGCCGTGGGTGTTCGTGGACTTCAGCCGTCAGCGCGGACTGGCCCGTGACGGCCGCTGCAAGGCGTTCGCGGAGGCCGCGGACGGCACCGCGTGGTCCGAGGGCGTGGGCACCCTGCTGGTCGAGCGGCTGTCCGACGCCCGGCGCAACGGCCACCAGGTGCTGGCCGTCGTCCGCGGCTCCGCCCTCAACCAGGACGGCGCGTCCAACGGCCTCACCGCCCCCAACGGCCCCTCCCAGCAGCGCGTCATCCGCGCGGCCCTGGCCAACGCCCAACTCGCCGCCGACGAGGTCGACGCGGTGGAGGCCCATGGCACGGGAACGACGCTGGGCGACCCGATCGAGGCGCAGGCGCTGCTGGCCACCTACGGCAAGGCACGTTCCGAGGACCGGCCCGTGTGGCTCGGCTCCATCAAGTCCAACCTCGGCCACACCGCCCACGCGGCCGGCGTGGTCAGCGTCATCAAGATGGTGATGGCGCTCCAGAACGACGCGCTCCCGCCCACGCTCCACGTCGACGCCCCCTCGTCCCACGTCGACTGGTCGTCGGGCGCGGTCAAGCTGCTGACGGAGTCCGTGGACTGGCCGCGACAGACCCGTCCGCGCCGGGCGGGGATCTCCTCCTTCGGCATCAGCGGCACCAACGCCCACCTCATCGTGGAGGAGGCGCCGGAGCCGGTGGCCGGGCAGGACGATACCCCGCGGGAACCGGACCCCACCGCCGCCACGGGCGAGCGGCGCCTTGACCTGCCCGTGGTCCCGTGGGTGGTCTCCGGCCGTACGCGGGACGCGCTGCGGGCCCAGGCCGGGCGGCTCGCGGCCCATCTGCGCGCCCACCCCGAGCTGGACGCCACCGACCTCGGCCACACGCTCGCCACCACACGGGCCGCGTTGGAACACCGGGGCGTGGTGATCGCCGCCGACCGGGGCAGCGCGCTCACGGGGCTGATGGCCCTCGCCGAGGGCCTGACCGCACCGGAGTCGGTGTCCGGGACGGTACGGTCCGGGGCTTCGCGGACCGTCTTCGTGTTTCCGGGTCAGGGGTCGCAGTGGCGGGGGATGGCGGGGGGTTTGCTGGAGTCCTCGCCGGTGTTCGCGGAGCGGTTGGCGGAGTGTGATGTGGCGTTGCGTCCGTATGTGGACTGGTCGGTGGTGGATGTGGTGCGGGGTGGCGAGGGTGCCGCTTCTTTGGATGACGTGGTGGTGGTGCAGGCGTCGTTGTGGGCGGTGATGGTGTCGCTGGCGGCGGTGTGGCGTTCGGTGGGTGTGGAGCCGGCGGCGGTGGTTGGTCACAGTCAGGGTGAGATCGCGGCGGCGGCGGTGTCGGGGGCGCTGTCTTTGGAGGATGCGGCGCGTGTGGTGGTGTTGCGGGCGCGGGCGATCGCGCAGGGGCTGTCGGGCCGGGGCGGGATGGTGTCGGTGCCGTTGCCCGCCGAGCGGGTGCGGGGGTGGCTGGAGCGCTGGGGTGAGCGGGTCTCGGTCGCGTCCGTCAATGGGCCGTCGTCGACGGTGGTGTCGGGTGAGCCGGAGGCGTTGGATGAGTTGCTGACCGTGTGCGAGGCGGACGGGATCAGGGCGCGTCGTATCGCGGTGGATTACGCGTCGCATTCCGCGCAGGTGGAGTCGATCCGCGAACAGGTCGTCGGCGCGTTGGAGGGGATCGAGCCGCGTCAGGGCGAGGTTCCCTTCTACTCGACGGTGACCGGTGGGGTCATCGACACCACCGGCCTGGATGCGGAGTACTGGTACACCAATCTCCGTCGGACCGTGCGTTTCGATGAGACCGTGAGGGCGCTGGTGGCCGATGGTTTCGGGTTCTTCGTGGAGTCCAGCGCCCATCCGGTGCTCACCGTCGGCCTTCAGGAGACGTTCGAGGACACGGCCGCCGACGCCGTCGCGCTGGGCACCCTGCGCCGTGACGAGGGCGGCCCCGAGCGGTTCCTGACCTCACTCGCCGAGGGCTACGTCCAGGGACTGCCCGTCGACTGGGACGCGGTGTTCGCGGGGAGCGGTGCCCAGCGGCTGCTGGGGCTGCCCACGTACGCCTTCCAGCACAAGCGCTACTGGCTGGAGTCCCAGGCCCTCTCCACCGCCGACGCCACCGGGCTTGGCCTCGGCGCCGCCGACCACCCGCTGCTGGGCGCCGCCGTGCGGGTGGCCGGCGAGGACCAGTTGCTGCTGACCGGGCGGCTGTCGCTGCAGACCCACCCCTGGCTGGCCGACCACGCGGCCCTCGGCACCGTCCTCGTCCCGGCGGCGGCCTTCGTCGAACTGGGGCTGCGTGCCGCCGACGAGGTGGGCTGCGAACTGGTGGACGAACTGACCCTGGAGGCGCCGCTGGTGCTGCCCGAGCGCGGCGGCGTCCAGGTGCAGCTTTCGGTGTCCGCTCCCGATCCGGCGGGCCGCCGCGAACTGGCCGTCCACTCCCGCCCCGAGGACGACGCCACCGACGAGCCGTGGACGCGCCATGCCACCGGTGTGCTCGCCGCCGAGCGCGTTCCCGCCCCCGACGGTCTGGTGGCGTGGCCGCCGCCCGGTGCCGAGGCTGTCGCGGTCGAGGACTTCTACGATCGGATCACCGACGCGGGCTACGGCTACGGCCCGGCGTTCCAGGGCCTGCGGGCCGCGTGGCGCGGCACCGACGGGGCCGTGTACGCCGAGGTGGAGCTGGCCGAGGCGCAGAGCCAGGAGGCGGGCCGGTTCGGCCTCCACCCGGCGCTGCTCGACGCCGCCCTCCACCCCGCCGCGCTGCTGAACACACCGGCCGGGGACGCGGATGAGCTGCGGCTGCCGTTCTCCTGGTCCGGCGTGTCGCTGTACGCGGTCGGCGCCACCAAGCTGCGGGTCCGCGTTCGCCCGGCGGGCGAGGACACCGTGGAGGTCACGGTCGCGGACCCGTCCGGCGCCCCCGTCGCCACCGTCGACTCCCTCGTCCTGCGCCCCGTGTCGCCCGAGCAACTGCGGCAGGCGAGCGACCCGACCCGGGACGCCCTCTTCCGTATCGACTGGACGGCCCTCCAGCCCGCCACCGAGACCCCCGACTGGGTCACCCTTGGCCCGAACGGGGACTACGAGGACGTTCCGGCGCTGCTGGCCGAGCTTGACGCCCGGGCCGCGGACGCGCCGCAGACCGCCGTCGCCGTCCTCGACACCGTGCCGCACGACCTCGACGGCGCGCTCCCCGGCCTCGTGCACACGGCCACCACCCGCGCGCTGGAGCTGGTGCGCGCATGGCTGGACGACGCCCGGCTGGATTCCTCGCGCCTGGTCGTGGTGACGCGGGGCGCGGTGTCCACCGCGCCGGGCGAGGACGTGGCCGACCTCGTGCATGCCCCGGTGTGGGGCCTGCTGCGCGCCGCCCAGTCGGAGAACCCGGGCCAGTTCGTCCTGGCCGACCTCGACGGCGCGGCGGACGACTGGCTCGCCGCCGCCGTCGCCACCGCCATCGAGCTGGACGAACCACAGGTGGCGGTACGCGAGGGCGCCGTCCTCGCACCGCGCATGACCCGCGCCCCGCACACCCCGGCTCAGTCGCCCGCGGTCGACTCCGAGGGCACCGTC
>NZ_JAAAYH010000515.1:0-5810 GCF_018035285.1 Streptomyces sp. MK37H
GACGGGCCGTGCGTACGCCTGGGCGCGGCTCACACCGCCGTACTTGGCGACCGCGGCGCGGCCGAGGGCACGGGCGATGGAGGCGCAGTGCTTGGCCAGCGAGGGCCGTTCGGCCGTCGCCACCTGGAGATGGGTGAGCGCCACGGAGGGGTTCTTCTCCTGGAGCTCGGCGAGCAGCCGGTCGCGCAGCAGCTCATGCGGGGCCCGGTGGGTGGCATGGGTGGAGGCACGGTCGGAGGAGGCGGTGAGGATCTGCGACTCGGCGCTCGGCGAGGCCCAGGGGACGCGGGTGACCGCGAGGGTGCCGGAGAGGACGAGCACGACGGGGAGGACGAGGGCGAGCGTTCTGCCGATGCGGCGGGCTGCGTGGTTCACGGGGTGGTTCCTCGCGGGTGGGTGGTACGGAGTGGGTGGTACGGAACTGCGGTACGCGGTGATCGTAGCGAGGAGCGACGATTTGGCGACATTCCGTCACCAGGCCGGGTGATGGAAACCCACTCTTGGCGTTCGGAGGGTTGACGCGCAGGGGTGAAATGCTCGAAATGTCGGGTAATTTATCGACAACGCAACACCGTGACGCGCTCCCTGCCCACCCAACACGACGGCGCCGCCCGTCCGCGGGGGAGCGGACGAGCGGCGCCGTCGGAATGAACTGACGCGGTACGAACTGACGGGCCGGCGGCCTCAGTCGCTGAGCCGCTCCCCGGACGAGGTCGAGAAGACGTGCGTCTCACCCGGCCGCGGCACGACGTGCAGCTGCGCGCCCTTCTCCGGCACCTGGCGCCCGTTCACGCGGACGACCAGGTCCTTGACCTCGCCGCCGACCTCGGCGGTGCCGTAGACGTAGCCGTCGGCGCCGAGTTCCTCGACGACGTTGACGGTGACGGCGAGACCGGCCGGGGCGTCGTCGGACGCCTTGGTGAGGCCCTGGGCGGCGCCGCCGTTCTGCTCGACCACGTCGAAGTGCTCGGGCCGGACGCCCACGGTGACCGTACGGTCGCCCTTGTCGGCCGCGGCGCTCAGCGCCTCACGCGAGACCGGCACGAGGCTGTTGCCGAACTTCACGCCGCCGTCGGCGATCGGCACCTCGACCAGGTTCATCGCGGGCGAGCCGATGAAGCCCGCGACGAAGAGGTTGGCGGGGCGGTCGTACATGTTGCGCGGCGAGTCGACCTGCTGCAGCAGCCCGTCCTTGAGCACCGCCACCCGGTCGCCCATGGTCATGGCCTCGACCTGGTCGTGGGTCACGTACACCGTCGTGATGCCCAGCCGCCGCTGCAGGCTGGCGATCTGCGTACGCGTCTGCACACGCAGCTTGGCGTCCAGGTTGGACAGCGGCTCGTCCATGAGGAACACCTGCGGCTCCCGGACGATCGCCCGGCCCATCGCGACACGCTGCCGCTGACCACCGGACAGCGCCTTCGGCTTGCGCTCCAGGTATTCGGTGAGGTCCAGGATCTTCGCCGCGTCCTCGACCTTCTGCCGGATCTCGGTCTTGTTGACGCCGGCGATCTTGAGCGCGAAGCCCATGTTCTGGGCGACGGTCATGTGCGGGTACAGCGCGTAGTTCTGGAACACCATGGCGATGTCCCGGTCCTTCGGCGGCAGATGGGTGACATCGCGGTCCCCGATCCGGATGGCCCCGCCGTTGACGTCCTCCAGCCCCGCGAGCATCCGCAGGGAGGTCGACTTCCCGCAGCCGGAGGGGCCGACGAGGACGAGGAACTCGCCGTCCTCGATGCCGATGTCGAGCTGGTCGACAGCGGGCTTCTCGGTGCCCGGGTACACCCGGGTTGCCTTGTCGTACGTGACCGTGGCCATGGTGATCTGTCCCTTCACCGGCAGGAACGTGCCGGACGATCCGAGTAAAGGAGGGGTCTAGTCCACCGGAGGTGGATTGGCGTGACGCTATACCGGCGAGGGGGGCCATGTCTCTAGCCAGGACCCCAGAATTTTCGAACGGATCACACCCGGGGGCCGGGTACACTGCAGGGGACGCCGACTTAGCTCAGCTGGTAGAGCACCGCTCTTGTAAAGCGAAGGTCGTCGGTTCGAACCCGACAGTCGGCTCTGTGAAACCGCAGATCACCCATGTGACTCTGCGGTTTTTTCTTTGCCGTGGCGCCCCAGGGTCCCCGGGGCCGTAGGCCGGTGGCGCGGGACCGGGTGTGCCGGTCGAGCGGCGGGGGCGGTCCGGGGCCCGGCCGGGCGCATGGGTTGATCATGTTGGCCCTTGCAGCTTCCTGCATCTGCTGTTGCCGATCCGGATTCGATCCGTTGATATGGCCTGCACACGGATATCAGGGGGAAGAAATGCATGAGCGTGAGTTCCGTGCCTTCGTATCCATCGCCGAGATCGGCCGCATGGATGAGGCGGCGAAGGCACTTGATTATTCACAGCCGGCCATCAGCTACCAGATCAAGTGTCTTGAACAGGCCTTGGGCGTGCGGCTTTTCACGCGGGACTCCACCGGTACTCAGCTGACCAAGGCAGGGCGTGCGATTCTGCCGTCCGTACGGGCCGTGCTGGCGCTCATTGATGACATGAAGGACGCGTGTGCGACGGCCTGAGGTGGCTTGTCACCGGAAGCGCGGCGGCGTACCCGGTGGGCCGGTCTCGGCCGGTACGGGGTGGATCGCACCCTTGCGCCGTGTCCGCACCCGTGCACGGACAGCGCTGTCATCGGTGTAAAGCGCGTCACAACTGGGGCGGGGCGGCCCGGTGCGGGGTGCGCCGCCAGGCGCGGTGAAACCCGAAGTGACCTGCGGATTCGTGGCGTTGGCGCACAGTGGGCGGGATAGCGGGCCGCGTCGGGGCGGCGTGGGTGCATAGCTGACAGCAAGCGGCCATCGGGCACCGTCGTGATTGCGCACCGTGCCCCTACCGCTGCGGTGCGCACCCGGAGCGCGATCGTCCGAGCTGCGTTTCCGGACAGATGTGCAACTTGATGTCAATCCCGTGGTCCCGATCCGGAGCCGGGTCGGTTTCCGCTCCTGACGTGGCCGATTTATCCGAACGTTATCAACTATGATGCATTGACTGAGGCGCGGCCAGCGAACTAATCTCGCCGCCGCACGGCCTGGGGGGCGGTCTTCTGGAGAGAACGCACGCTGGTTAACGCGCACTTGAACGTACGTGAATGTACGGCGATGCAGGGGGGAGCGGGCAGTTCCGATGCCCGTGTCATTCGGGGATTAAAACGCTGGGGAAATCGTCGGGCGTCATGCGGCCGCAGCTCGGCCGTGCGGCCGTTCGGCGTTCATCGACGGGTACGCGGCAGGTCTGTCGCGTACCGATGGGGGAGTCATGTCAGAACTGTCGAATTCGAGTGGAAGATCCGACGGCGTAGAAGAGACGCTCAAGCAGGTATGCGAGCTCATCGAATCGGCGGTGACCCTGCACCGCTCCATTCCGCCACAGCCCTCGCCCATGGTGCTCGTCACCGATGGCGTGGCGGTCGCGCAGGCCGTCGGGCGTCTGCTGACCGGTGCCAAATACAGCGTCAGCGTGATCGTGCCGGGTGCCCTGGAGCGGGCCAAGCCGATGCTCGCGATGATGGGGCGGTTCGCCGCGGTGGCCAAGTCCGGCGTCACCGTCCGGCTGCTGTGCACCCCGCAGGTGCTCGCGGTCCCCCATGGCATCCTCGCCGCGGTGCGCGCGGGCCAGCTGGGCTTCGAGGTCCGGGTCACCGACGCCGATCTGCACGGGACCGTCATCGTCGACGGCAAGGCGGCGTTCGGGCGGTCCGGGCCCGAGCGCGACGGCCGTTACGCCACCGTCAACACCGACCTCGCCTCCGTGCGCGCGCTGTATCTGATGTTCGCCGGGGCCTGGGGCAGCGCGATGCCGGTGGACGAACACCTGCGGCTGGCCGAGCGGCTCCACTCGGACTCCATGCGGGTGATCCTCGAGCGGCTCAGCGAGGGGCACACCGACGACGTCGCGGCCAAGAAGATCCAGATTTCGCTGCGCACCTACCGCCGCCATGTGGCGACGATCATGCGTGACGTGGGTGCGAGCTCCCGCTTCCAGGCGGGCGTGCGCGCGGTCGAGCTCGGGCTGCTCGCCCAATCGGGCCGCGAGCTGGTGGATTGAGCGAATTCACGGGGGTGAGGGCAATGAGGGTTCCCACACCGGCGGGGGCTGGGGTCCAGCGACAGCACGATGACGACGACGGGGACGACGGGCCCCGGCACCCGGGGGACGACGGACATCCCGGGGACTCCGGGGACGGCGGGCACCCCGCGGACGACATCACCGAGGAACTCCTCGCGGTCCGCGCGCTCATCGAGTCCACGGTGGTCAAACACCGCGACCGGCAGCTGCGGAACTCATGGGTCGCGGCCGTCGAGGCGGACGACAAGGAAGTGCACGCCGCCGCGCAGGACCTGCTGCGCACGGCCACGGAACGGGTGGACGTGGTGCTGGCGGCGGAGGCCGCGCATGTGCACGTGCTGCACGGCGCGCTCGACGGCTGGCTGCGGTCGGGTGGCGACACCGTGCGCACCCGGATGCTGTGCGCCCAGAACACCGTGGACTGGGGCTTCGTACAGCGGCATGTGCGGGACGGGAACTCCCTGGAGGTCCGGGTGGCGCGCATCCCGCTGCTCGCCGCGCTTATCGTGGACGGCCGGGCCGCGCTGGTGTGCGCGGACTCGGCCGCGGGCCGGCGCGCCTCCACCCTCCGGGACTCGGGCGTCATCGAGACGCTCCAGACGCTGTTCGACGGCATCTGGCGGACCGCGCTGTCGGTCAGCGAGCGCATCGAGCTGGGCGAGCGATCGCGCGGCGAACTGGTGCGGCCGATCCTGGAGCGGCTGCGGCTCGGCGCCACGGATGAGGTGGCGGCGCGCGAGTTGTCCATGTCCGTGCGCACGTATCGCCGTTACGTCGCCGAGATCATGGCGTTGCTGGGGGCCAACTCACGGTTTCAGGCGGGGGTACGGGCGGCGGAACTGGGCCTGCTGCCCATGACACCGTCCCAGGACCCGCCGAAGCCATGGCGATGATGGCCGGAAACGGCGAGCCGAGCAGGGCCTCCGATGGTCGGAAACGCCGCTGATCGGCGAGGTCCCGCTCGGGTATGGCAGCTTCCTGTAGTGCCCTTTGCGGAGGGTTCTCGGCGGTCGATACATATGGCGACGAGGGAATTCAGCCCCGGTGCCGCGGCGCGGGGGAGTTTCCCCGCCGGCGGCATTCAACCCCCGAGAACGCTGCCGGAGCGGAGGTTCGGCGACGGTTTCCAGCCGCACCGGACCTCCGCGAAGCCTCACGGGATATCGCGGGAGCCGGCATCTCGCGGCGTATCGCGGGACCTCGCGGGTATCGCTGAACCTCATACGCGCGGGAAGCGGGACTGCAGGTCCCACACCACGGGGTTGTCACCGAGCCCCTCGTGCAGATCCGTGAGGTCGGCGATCAGATCGTGCAGGAAGTCGCGGGCCTCGCGGCGCAGCGCCGCGTGGTTGAAGGTCAGCGGCGCTTCCTCGGACGGCACCCAGTCGGCGGTGATGTCCACCCAGCCGAAGCGGCGCTCGAAGAGCAGTCGGTCGGTCGATTCGGTGAAGTCCAGCTCGGCGTGGACCGGGGTGGCCGAGCGGCTGCCGCGCGGGTCCCGGTCGAGCCGTTCCACGATGTCGCACAGCGCCCAGGCGAAGTCGAGCACCGGTACCCATCCCCAGGCTGTGGACAGCTCGCGGTCCGTCTCCGTATCGGCGAGGTAGACGTCCCCGCAGAACAGATCGTGCCGCAGGGCGCGCGGGTCCGCGCGCCGGTAGTCGGTCTGTGGCGGGTCGGGGAAGCGGCGGGA